>CAZKEK010000066.1:0-5753 GCA_964551805.1 uncultured Candidatus Peribacteria bacterium | reverse complement strand
TATATTAAAGCGCTCTTTTGTATTTACAAGAGGGCGTTTTTTTATTCAAAATGTTTTTTATTTCTCTCTCAAAACTTGAAAGTAATCACGGAAAGACTACAAACAAAGTACGATAAAACTACACGGAACTCACAACACCTGCTAGCGTACAGCCCCGACCTAATGAAATTTCATCGGAAAGTCGGGGCGTCCGCAGAGCAGGAAACGTTAGAGGATATATCCCCATTTGGATTAAAAGAAAATAAGAAGTAATTAAAGGAGCCCTCTTTTTTATTTAGTTTAATTTTTTTTAGAAGAAATTAGTGAAAATCAAAGGCAGAATAACTATATTTAAATCGTTTTATTCATTCATAGATTTTAAAAATGAAAAAATGTCCTTACTGTGCTGAAGAAATTCAAGATTCTGCTAAGAAATGTAGATTTTGTGGTGAACGGTTAAAAGAGCTCAAAAATAATAAACCAATATGATGAAAAAACAATAGAAACAAACATCTTTGTCCAGATTGTGGTTCTCTAGTAAACGAATTTCAAGAAAAATGCAACAATTGTTGAGCAAAACTAATTTGGAAGGTCCCTTGCCCAGATTGTAATTCTCCAGTAAATGAATTTCAAGAAAAATGCAACAATTGTTGAGCAAAACTAATTTGGAAAGTTCCTTGCCCAGATTGTAATTCTTCAGTAAATGAATTTCAAGAAAAATGCAACAATTGTTGATCTGAGTTAGTATGGAAAATGGAGAAAAAACCACTTATGAGTAAGAATTTAAAAAATCTAGAAATAGTTATAGGATTGATTCTCATCATACGATATCTTATTCATTTTTCAAACACACAAGATTTTTGTTGAGGGGTTTCTGATCTTTTTGGATGTATAAGTAGTCATCCTGACAATTTTGGTAGTTGAATCTTCGGTGTTATTATTGGAGTTTATTGAATTATATTATATCTCATTAATTGGATAAATAAAAATAAACGGAATCCTATATTTCGAAAAAAATGGTCCACACGAGTAAGATTAGTTATATTAGCAATTATATGGTTAGGACTTTTCGTTGCTTTTTATCAAGAGATGCCTGGACAATAATCCCAAAAACTTAATTTTTTATTTATTACAATAAATTCAATTTAATGATTAAACCCAGTTATCATAAGATATATTCTATCTTAAAAGAGTTCAATAATTTAAAAGATTTTACAATACCGACAAAAACCGAATTAGATATACAACAACAAAAAATCAAGGATTTCCATACAGAAAATGATTATGTTTTTTGTTATCTTGTGGACGAATGATATATAAAACATAAAGTATGAAATGCGTATAGTTTAGAGATCAAATGAATTATCTTCTTAAAAAATTGGAGAAATTGGATAAAAAGATTTGAATATTATGTTGAAGATTATCCGACCCTACTGTGATGAATAATTTGATGAATAATTTGAAGCACAATTACATTTATAATCACGAGCTAAAAATAGTTTTTTATTTAGAAATACATTGAAAATGCAAAAATTTACAAAAACAACACTATCTAAAGAACAAAAAGAAGAACTTCTTTCGATAAAAGAAGATATTCAAAATTCGACATCTGAAAATTACCTTAATATCTTTCAGAAATTAGAGATTTTTGTTTCAAGATTTTATGGCGAAAGTAGTAACTTTAGAAAAGAATTAAAATGATTATCTAATATGAGTTTATTAGAAAGACTTAAGTCTGATGAACCTTCTTTCTTTAAAGACAAAAGTGACAAACTTATTGATTTAATTAATAAATATATGAAGTAATTTAATAAATTCAAGAATTCGTTCTTAATTTAGTTTTTTTTAATTTAATTTAGAAAAAAGAAAGAAGCCCCTCTCTTTAAAAGCTAGAATTAAGCGATACGAACAAACAACACGCACTATCCATCATAATTCTACGACGGACTAGTGCGAAACGTTATCAAAAAAGTCTGCACATCGACGGACAATTTTATCGTAAAAGAATATTCTGATTCCTATTTTCTTTATAAATAGTTTCCATCATTATTAGTTGTTAGTTGTTCACTGTTAACTAATTTCTCGCTTTTGCTTTTTTGTAAACAAAATAGAGTGCAAACGTAATAAGCAAAGCAGCCAACATATTTTCTTTTGGTCATGTAGAAGGCAATTTTCCAATAACTGGTTTTTTTGTGGTTGTCGTTGTACTAGTAGATGATGAAGTTGCGGTAATACCATTTGCTGTAAAGCTATAACGATATTCCGTTCCTGCGTTGTTTGGCATAAAGTTGACTAGATATTCACCATTTCTGGTAAGCGTAAACGTATAACTTTCCGCAGACATATTTACTGATGAAAGTCTATCAAACACTTGCGTAGAAGGATTCCAAAGGAAAATATCAACCTTATCTGATCCATCTATTGACGTCCATCTCAATGTTGCTCTATTTTGCGTAATAGTATGACTAATATGTGCTAAACTCATATCTGCACCAGCTGATGTATGAGCAGTAGCTGTAGGAGCATTACCATCACCAGATGTTTGTGTAGAAAGTTTAAACCAAAGTTCATTGGATATTTCTCAAAGAATTCCATTCTGATCTTTTGGAATCACGGAAAGATAATATACCGTACTTGGATTGATACCATCGGTAGCGGCATTCAATTCCATAGTTACATCAGTACCTACGGTAGTAAAATCAAATGTTTTTTCTTTTGCTTGATCAAGCAATGTTGGAGTTTCTAATATCTGAGAAAGTGGATATTGAGAAAACATCACGGTATATTTTTTGATTTTATTGTTAAGTTCATCTTGGATGACGGGGGATTTGATAACAATTTTATCCGAAGTAATCTGACTAACCGTAACTTTTTGACTGACGGCATATCCAAAAGGGATACTATCATTGAGATTATCCATCCAATTTCGCAAATCTCCTGTAGCAGCACTCGTTACATTAGCGAGCATAGCAAGAACAAATACCGTAAGCATAATTTTTGAAAACCATTTCATTGGCATATAATATAGAAGTTAAAAAGATGAAGTAATTATTTGTATGCAAACACAATAGTATTCAATATTTTTTATTTTGCAAATTTTGACAAAAAGAAAACAGAAAAATCAGCAAATAAAAAACCAATAGCAAATATTGTAAAAATATACTATTGACAAAACAATATAAATATATATAAAGGGAGGTGAAAAAATCAATGTAATTAAATTTGCAAATTTTTAAAAAACAAATATACTTTACATTGAAGAACAAAAAAACGAACAAATCGTTTATGCGTTCATTCCTTTTAGATTTTTAAATACACCTATGGCAGAAACAAAAACAACAACAAAAGCAGAACCAAAAGAAGTAAAAGCCGTTGAAAAAGCTGTTACTCCTGCACCAAAAGCAGTAGCGCCAACAAAAGCTGCGGCACCAAAAAAAGTAAACAAAGAAGAAATGATGCTAAAACATCAACAAATGGTTCAATTTGTCCAAAACATGTTGGGAAACATGGAAAATGACATGAAAAGAATCAGACTTACACTCAATCAGCTTGCTAAATTTGATCCTGAAAATCCTGAAAGTGTAGAAAACAAAGACAGCGAACAGACAACACAAGAAGAACTCAAAAGTTATTCAGAAGAAAATGCTGAAGTAGTAGAAGGAAAATTTGATGGATACTTTATGGTTGGAGCAGACCAAAAGAAATATCCAGTACCTTTGAATTATTCAAGTAAAACTAAACTTGTACCAGGAGATCTTCTTAAACTCAAAATATTGGATGACGGAAAGTTTATCTACAAACTTATCCAACCCATCGAAAGAAAACATATCAGAGCTTTGCTTTCCAAAACAGAAGACAATAAATTTGTAGCGATTACTGATGATGGAAAAAACTATTTCCTCAATCAAGCAGCAGTTACCTTCTTCAAAGGAAAAGCAGGAGATGAATTATATATCTTAGTAAATGACAAAGAAGAAATGGCATTTGCAGCTATCGAAGCAATCATCAAAAAATAAGTAGCAACAATATATAGTAAAATACGACCTCTACCACAACGATAGAGGTTTTTTTTATTTTTTTTAACAAATCCACCCCGACCCTCCGGCACCTGTCCGCACCAAACTACAGGATTGAGGAGTGAGCCAACAAATATTCCTCCCTTGATAAAGGGAGGTTAGGAGGGATTTGCCCGCTTCCCATTTTTTTAAAAAACCCACGTCATTCCAGACTGCCCAACGTCATTCCAGACTGCCCAACGTCATTCCCGCGAAAGCGGGAATCCAGTTCGCTATTTTACAAAATGGATTCCCGATCAAGTCGGGAATGACGTGAATACGTAAAAAAAACTTTGTCCTGCCTTTGTCCATTTTTTTCTTTTTTCACTTCATTACTATCCAATTACCATCCAAACTACTTTACCCAGACCTTCGACATTATGACTTTCAACGTTAAAGACTTCATCGACCTCATCTTTCCTAGACACTGCGTCGCCTGCTGACAACAAGGCGAATATTTATGCAAATCCTGCAAAAAAACACTGGAACCCCATCCAGAAATCTGTCCCTATTGTCATAGATTTTCCAAAGATTATCGCAGCTGTCTAAACTGCAGAACCAACAAAAACAATTATCTGGAAGGGATTATTATCCCGTTTGCTTACACCGATATTCTCAAAAAACTCATCATGAAACTCAAATATTTTCACAAAAAAGATATTGGCGGATTCCTCATCCAAAGACTAGCAATAGCCCTCCAAGCCAACGAAACCTTTCAAAAACAAATACAATGATCAAATACGATCTTCTGAAATCATCTGAAAAAATCTTCTGAAATCATTACTTTTGTTCCCACTCACCGATATCGCCAATATTTTGTAAAATGATACAACCAATCAGAATTGTTAGCAAAAAAATTACATGAAGAACTCCACGTTCCACGAATCCAAACGGCAACGAAACAGAAACACACCAAAACGCAGGCAAGCCTTGATAGAAATGGCAGATTAAAAAATTTGAAAAATGCATTTTCTCTGATTCCAAATCTCACGCTCCTCGGCAACGAAACCATCCTGATTGTCGACGACGTTACGACTACCTGATCCACGATAAATGAACTCGCCAAACTCATCAAACACCACTACCCCACAGTAAAAATTCGATGAGCAGTTTTGGGAAGACATAGATAAAAAAAGGAATGATGAATAAGTTAAAAAAAACTAGCGTACCCCGCCAGATAATAATCCACATAAATAACAAAAAAATGTAGTCAATGATTTTGGTTCTTTGTGAATTGTTTGAGCTGGATTACATTCTAAAAAAAACAAGTAAGTCTGCGAAACAAAAAACGTTTTTTCTGCAAACAAAAAAAAAGCCTACTGAAACCAGCAAGCTTTTTATAAATTTAAGAAATGTTTTTTATTCTAACATGATTTTGTCAAACTTAATCCACATTTTCATATCATGGGGAGCATAAATTTCATCTGGCCCTCCATAATAATGGTTAGCCAAATATTTTTTTGCCGTTACCGCCGTGCCTGTTGTCCTAATAGTGGACATTGGCGGATCATTATCAATTTGAAACACATAATTGGTGGCGGTAACTTTTATCGATATTTTGAGAAAGCCACCAGATTGGAGTAGTGATAAAATATCTAACCTACTCAACCGTTTTATGACCAAATTTTCGGTGAGATTTCGCTGACCATTGTTGTAAACATACATTAGATCGGAAGAGCACACGTCTGAACTCCAGTCACATTTAGAAATCTCGTATGC
>CAZKEK010000065.1:0-5864 GCA_964551805.1 uncultured Candidatus Peribacteria bacterium | reverse complement strand
CTAAATGTACTCTAATTTGATGTCTTACTCATTTATAAATACCTACGAGAAGTGTAGAAACACCTGTTGTGTTGTCCGTGTGCAACACTTTTACAATCGTATTGGTATGATGAAGCTTACTTCTTCCTTTGAGCTGATCTTTTGGTCCACGGACGAAAATCATTCTATCTTCCTTGTGTATATGATGCATAATTGGCATAGTAATTTCAAATGCAGACTCTTTTTGTGTTCACTGGATTTGTGCTATATACCATTTATTGATTTTTCCTTCTGTTTGGAGTTGTCTATAATGATCAAAAGATTTTTGTGTTTTGGCAAAATAAAGAAACCCTGCCGTTTCATTATCTAATCTATTAAGTAATCCTAACTCCTCTTCTTTTCCAAATGTTTGGAGTTGTTCTTGTATTTTTTCTTCGGTCAATGTAGTCGGAACAAAATCGGGAAAGTCGATATACGGGAGGAGAAAGTTGGGAATAGCAACGTCAGTATTTTTATTTTTGGGAGTATTGGTTAATAATATATCCAGAAAACATTGTTCTTTACCAAAAGTTGTAGGAATACCGTTTGGTTTCCATAGTACAAAAAAATCATCGTTGTGATAACAAACAATCTGAGAAAATATATCCAAAGTAATGTATATAAACAAATAAATGTAATTAGCTTCGCGTAATTTACTCGCTTACTCATGTAATTTACTTCGTGTAATTAATTACAAATCATTACGCCGTAGGCATATTACATCCGCTTGAGCGGATAAATCACAATTTATTATTTTTTTAGTGCTAACATTTCTTTTCTTTCTTTTTTATATTTTCCTAGAAGGATGTATGTAAGCGGTGCGGAAATGAAAATAGAGGAGTATGATCATGCTATTACTCAAATACCAATAGTAAAGGCAAATTCTTTTATAGACCCTGATCATAAAAGGAACATCGATAAAATCACCAAAAACATAGAAAAAACTGTTCCAAATGATCTTCTCATGGTTTGCCAAAGACTATCTTCAAATATTTTACCAATCAACATTCATTTTTGGCTAGCTTTGAGCGTTATATTTTCTCTTATTCTATCAAAGATAATAATAGTATCACTAATACTATATCCCATATTGGTAAGTACTGCGATAATAAATACGGTATTTATTGTCATGGTATGATCTAACATCATCCAAATACCATATGCTCATGCTGGTATCCCTACATCAAAAATCATAGTACCCACGACTACTACTGCCAATATACTTGGAGAAATCTCTTTTCTAATACCAGAAAATGCGAACAACATATAAACAGCCATAAGCAATATTCCTACTACTAAGGCATTTTTTGCTGATTTTTGCATATATGACCCAACACTTGGTCAAGTTATAGATTGTTCTATTACCTCGCTAGTGCTTTTGATATATCATTTTTGTAACAAAACAGACTGAATATCTTTTGAGAGAATATTTACTTGTTCATCTTTGTCTACTTGTGTTCTCAATGAAACTTTTGTAATATCTTTTTCTACTTCAACAACTACATTACTATCTTTGTATCATTTGCTATCCATATACTGGGTAATATCTTGAGTTACTGTTGCAGTATCTAAAACGCCTGCAACACTTATTTTTACTCAACCAGTAAATTCTTCTGAATATCTTGCGTTGGCAAAAAACAAAAATCCTGCGCTGATCAATAATACTGCTCATACTCCTACTCGCGTGTATGATCTTTTCATAATAGAAAATGGTGCTTTCATTGGGATATCAATAACATAGTAAAAAACGTAAGAAACTGTATATATTTGTATGATTTTTTCAAGAGCTTCACAGAGAAAATGGTCTATTTGTATAGAATAACCATCTATTTTATGGTTTGAAGTGATGTTATATAGTTTTTTGCTGCGTCTTCTTGAGCTTTTTTCTTATTTGATCAGAATCATTCTGCTATTTTTTTATCAAAAACAAATATTTCTGACTTATATTCTACGACATTTCCTTTTTCATCTACGATATGTTCACTATCTCTGTATTCTGGGATAATTTTGTGTTCTTTTTGCATTAATTCTTGTATAGTTGTTTTTGAGCTTTTTACTGGGCTTTTTTCTATTTTTGGGAGTTTTGTATAAATATGTCTAGAAATGAATTGTTCGGTAACCTCGATACCAAGGGCAATCCGAAAATATCCAATCATTGCCTCCAAGGTGTCAGAAAGAATTGAATCTTTTTGTCTTCCTTGTGTTTTTTCTTCTCCTTTGCTAATAAAGACAAACGCATTGAGATTGATATCATTGGCAACTTCTGCAAGTATTTCTTCTCTCACGAGTGCAATTTTGTAGAGAGTAAGTTGTGACTCATGCATCTCTGGATGATTAAGAAACAGCAATTTGTTTATTATTGCACCTAGGATTCCATCTCCAAGAAATTCTAATCTTTCGTTGTGTGTCTGGATATCTTTAAAATCTGCAGCATAAGATTTGTGAACAAAAGCCAAAAGCATAAGTTCTTCATTTTGAATATTTTCAATAGGAAGCCCCAAAGATTTTAAGTACTCTTTGATTTCTTGTTTTTTTTGGAGAACATATTCAAACATAGAGATGATATAATAATTAAAGTTTGTTATTTATTATAATTGAATGGTGCGGTAACCAACTGATCTATATAACTATTTCCCATAACCAGCAACATATCTACTCATGTATATTGTTGGATAAGTAGAGGATCTGGGGTAGTCACCACCTCATCGATATGTATAAAGTTTTTGAGCATCTTGATGGTGTTTTTGGATTCTCCTGTCGAAAGTACAAATACGGTTGTCCCAGAGCTGATTTGAGCATAATTTTCTACTCCAGCAATATTGAATGCATATTTTTTGAGTTTTACTGCCATTTGATTGGCAAATCATTCTGATATTTTGATTGTACTTTTGGCATATTTTTTGTCGATACCATTGAGTACTTCAATTTTTTGGTTTTCTATCAAATATTCTTGGTTGTGAGCGACAAAAAATGCAAAATTTTTGGTATAATCATAGAACCCAACCTGACCAGGTGTTCCTCCATCTGGGATAATAGCTGAAGCTCAATTAAACAATTCTCTCGATGGCGTATACAAAAAACAACCAGGATAAGAAAACCTATATACAATATTGGAGCACTCAGTAGTATATCCAAAAGAAAATATATGTTTAAGACTATCAGCGTATTTTACCATACCAAGCATTTCCTTGACTGAAATATTTGTGGTTACCATTTGTACGTAATCTGCATACAGTTTTTTTACATTGGTAATATTACCCAAACCATTTTGTTTGAGTTTGTTTATCACTGCTTGAACTATGAGTTGTTGTCTCAATGATCTAGCAAAATCTGAAGTAGAATGTCTAGATCTAGCATATTGTAAAGCTCTTTCTCAACTCATTATCTGTACTCCGGTATCAAAATGAACGGTCATAATTTGGAGTTCGTTTTTTGGATATGTCGAATCAGTAAATGACTCAGGAACGTCGACAGTTATCCCACCGAGTGTATCTATAACATTTTTAAATCCATCAAACCCTATCAGTGCATAATAAGGTGTTTTGATTCCCATAATCTCTTCTAATTTTTGTGATAGTATTTTTGCTCATGTTCCGAAATCAAGTTTTCTTCCTAAATTATGAGAAAATGTTGCATTGATCCTTCCTATAGTGTTGTTGTCTTTGTTGTAAACATACAAATCTCTAGGTACAGAAAGCATAGTGACTGATCATAGTTTTGGATTGAAAGATGCTACCATAATAGAATCGGCAAGATATCATCCCGCATGACCTTCTCATCCAAACCCAACAATCATAACGTTAATATTTCAAAATTCATCTTTTATCATATCATCACCCATAGTTTTGGAAACAATATTTACTGTTCATTTCCCTATATATCATCATAATATTTGTGCTCATTGAATCAAATATTTTCCTACAAAAAACACCAAAAAGATACAACAACAAATAAGCATAAATTTGAATATTCCGGCAGATCATGAAAATGGTTTGTAGGTGTTGTAGTTGTTTAATTCTCCTATAGTTTTATTTTTAAATGATTTTTTTTTGGAAAACATACGTTCTTTTTCATAAAAATAAAAAATGACCCTCAGGCTTCTTTTCATTGTTTGATAGTTATACTATATTTTTTCTTAACATCAAGACAAAAAGAATAGAGAAAGAGATAGTAGTTTAGAATTTAGAACTTGGAACTTAGAATTTAGTGAAAAGTGAACAACTCACCGTGATGGTAAATAAAAGCGATATGTACTAGCTAATTTTTAGGTCAAGAACAACAAATATCTAGTATTTATTATAATTGTCAAATTAAATTACTTTTCCTCCCCTAAAAATTTGCAAATTTTACGTTTCTGGTTACAATTGAGTATACAGTAATAAGACATAAGTATTAAGTATTAAATAAATAATCTATTTAGTTGTTAACTATTACGTATGGCAAATTCGTTTGATATAGAGCAAATACTAGCACTTATCGAAAAAAACCCAAATATTTCTGATCTCCATCTGTCTGGAGGAGAAAGTATTTCTTATAGAAATAATGGAGAAATTATCAGAGAAGAAACCGCAGGAAAACTTAGTAATGAAGCTATGGAAATAGTTTTGAGACAGCTTTTTCAAGGAAATCCACAAAGATTTGATAAATTTCTTGGAGATAAGGAAGCTGATTTTGCGTTTGTTTCTAAATCTGGTATCCCTTATAGAGTAAACGCTTTCTTTAAAACAGGAAGGATTGGTGTAGTAATGAGAAAAATCAATGCTATGGCCAAAAAATTAGAAGAACTTATGTTTTCTGACATATCAGAAAGTATTAAAAAAAATATTCTTTCTGCAAAAAAATGATTGTATTTGGTTACTTGACCTACCTGATCAGGTAAATCAACATCATTGGTAGCTATGCTTGAAGAACTAAACGAAACAAGAAATGAAAATCTTATCACCATAGAAGATCCGATTGAATTTATTTTTGAACCTAAAAAATGTATTGTCTCTCAAAGGGAGATTGGTCATGATACCTGGTCTTTTGCTAATGCGCTCAGATCTGCAATGCGTGAAGATCCTAATATTATTTTTGTAGGAGAAATTCGTGATAGAGAAACTGCAGAATCTGCATTAAGTTTGTCGGAAACTGGGCATTTAGTGTTTTCTACACTTCATACTAACTCTGCAGCAAATACGGTAAATAGATATATTTCGTTTTTTCCACCAGAAATACAAGATAGTATCAGTGATAGATTAGCAGAATCATTGATTGGAATACAGTCTCAATTTTTGGTAAAAACAAAAGATCAAAAATCTAGAGTGTGAATTTATGAAGTGATGATCAATACTACTTCTATCAAAAACAATATAAAAAAAAGAGCTATCGATCAAATTGATAGTATTATCGAAACATCTTCACTTATATGAATGATAAATTTGAAAAAATATGCACAAAGACTGATTGACAAACAAATTATAGACCCTAGTGAAGTAGAATGGTTGTTTGGTACGTGACCACAGTAAAAATAACGAACAATAATGGAAAAGTTAATAAAAAAATCATAATTCTGAATTCTACACTTTACATTCTAAACTCAAAAAATGGATGCTCCATTGGCTTATACATGATGAAGTTTCAAACAACATCTCTCCCGTAGAGAGATAGAAAAAATGAAGAAAAATATGAAAAAAGTCCCTCTTATTAAGACTAAATCTGATATATATCACAATAAAGAAGTAGATGAAGCAGAAAAATTATTAACCCAAATAACCAATGAAACAAAATAATTATATTTATATTTATCTCCCTATATTATGGCAAACACAGAACTTATACAAACAAAACGGCCTCCAAACCTTCGA
>CAZKEK010000064.1:0-5972 GCA_964551805.1 uncultured Candidatus Peribacteria bacterium | reverse complement strand
CTCACGTCATTCCCGCGAAAGCGGGAATCCATCTTGCTAAATAGCCAATTGGATTTCGGATCTATCCGCTAAAGCGGATTAAACGTCGGGAATGACGTACGGTTGTTTTCTAAATTCTAAATTCTGTTTATTTCTAAATTCTAAATTCTGTTTATTTCTAAAAGCTACTCTCCACTTATTTCCTTAATCTGATCTCTAATAACAGCCGCTTTTTCAAATTCCCAAGCAGCTATGCTAGCATCTAATTGCTGTTTTAAATCTTTGAGAATAATTTCTTTTTCTACTTTGGTCATTCTTTTGAGTCTCTTCGTCTTTCCTCTCGTAAGTCCGTCAAATCACTGAGAAAGCACTTCATCCGTTTTGACAACAGCCAATCCTTTGACGTTAGATTCAGCTTTTTCTGGAGTAATATGGTGTGCTGTATTATATTTTTCTTGGATGCCACGACGACGATACGTCTCTCGCAACGCCTTTACTATAGATTCTGTAAAATTATCAGAATACAAAACCACCTCACTATTTGGATTTCTCGAAGCACGTCAAATAATCTGAATCAATGATGTTGTGGAACGCAAAAATCATTCTTTATCCGCATCAAGAATAGCAAGAAACGTCACTTCAGGAAGATCAATCCCCTCTCTCAACAAATTTACTCAAACGATAATATCAATCACTCAGGTTCTCAATTTTTGAATAATCTCTCGACGATCAATCGTTGCAATTTCACTATGCAAATAAAATGCTTTATATCATTTGGATACAAGAAAATTTGTCACTTCTTCAGAAGATTTTTTGGTCAAGGTAAGCAAAAGAACTTTCCCATTTTTGGAAATATGCTCGTCCAATTTTTTTAGCAAATGCTCCAAAAAAGCTGGCTTCTTACCAGTAAAATCATCCCCTTGCATAAAATCTTTAAGATTTTTATATTTTGTAAACATCTCATAATAAACAGATAAACAGCTATACTATAGATACAAAAAAAACAAAAATAAACAAGAGATAGAAATTATTATTTAAAATAATTTTAATTTTTTATTTTTTTTATTTTAACAAACCCCCTTTATCCCACTTGACAGGGGGAATTTATGAAAATGATTTATTCCATGATCCCTCCCTGTCAAGGTAAAGTCATACGGAATCCCGCAAGGCGGGAGAGGGTTAGGATGGGTTTGTTTATAACATCAATAATTATAATACAATTATTAAATAAAAATCAAAAAAAACGCTAAACATTATTGCAAATAAAACAATTTTACGTATACTCTATAGAGAAAGAATTATTTCTTTTAATAAAAACAAAATATATGAAAATATATTTCTGACTCTTATGTTCTTTGATTTGATTACTATGAACGTCGGTATTTGCTACCTACGATGATTTTTCCAACCAACTCAAAACTATGGGAGTAGATGTTGCTACAATAGAATCTCAAGCAAGCATTTCTCGTTACGATATGGCAAGATTATTAAACAGCGTAGAATGTAAAGACTGTATTCATCCAAATAAAGAAACACTGACCACCTACGGACAAAACTTTTGGTCAACATTTACCAAACTCCCCAACAAAGATTTCAATGACATTCAATTTCTTGGTGCAACCTACAACAACGCATCATACTATTATTGTGTGGCGTATGTAGGAGACAATACCTATATGAGAGGATATCCAAAAGCAACAAGTCCAATATGCTGATGAAAATTTTGTGGTACACAAAAAGCAACAACAGCAGAGTTTATCCAAGTCGTTATAAATATTTTAGCAAAATATGTATACAAAGATCTTCAGCTCAATCGAAAAGAAGTAAATACACGGATAACAAAACAAAAAACAGAAAGTTACGAAGCAAAAAATTTTACTAGTGATGACAAAAAAACTATTGCTGAAAAAAGCAAAACATGCGACAATATCTGTACGCTACAAACCACCAACGAAGTAAATCTCTATCTCAAATACTGTATGTTCAATATTACCAAATGCAGCATGCAAGAAATAGGAAAGATTAAACAATGATATTGGCCTATTGCAGAATTAAATCTTTTATACCGTCAAAATATCATTGATATCGACCAAAGCCAACGAAACAATATTGATAAAAACATAGACGGGAAAACAGTACTAGAAACATTATTTAAACTGAATGGGAAAGTTAGCTGTGCATTCAACAACGATTATGATTGTGATGGCATAGAAAATCCAAAAGACAGTTGTCCCAATACCTATAATCCTTCACAAAAAGACACAGACAGAGACGGAATATGAGATGTTTGTGATGATGACATCGACAACGACACCATAAAAAACCCTATAGGAATAGTCGACGAAGAAGGAAAAATAGATATTTCAAAATGGACAAAAAACATAGACAATTGTTTGTTTGTAGTAAATACTGACCAACAAGATACGAGTAAAAGTAGTATTGGTGACGCCTGCAAAAACAATGATGGACAAATAGGACTGTATATTGATATCAACAAACTTGAAGGAACTGCACCACTTACTACAACATTTACCGCAGTAAGCGAAGGAAACATACAAAGCATTACACGAGATTTTGGAGATGGAACACAATGAAGCGGAAAAATACTTACCCATACATTTACCAATCCTGGTATGTATACGATTCAATCTACAGCACAAGGAGAAAAAAACAGTGCAAAAGCACAAATAATCCTCATTGTATGAGGGCAAACAGAAACCATTAACGATATACAAGCAAGAACAAGTAGTATAGGAGGAGACAAAAATACAGAAAGCACATTATCCACAATACATGAAGGAAACTTTGATCAAATCGAACGAATATTTCCCAAAGAAAATACTAGTGTAAAAAAATGACCAAATGAAAGTTTCAAAAAAACATTTATCAATGAATGAGAAAATCCCGTTATCGTAAAATGATATAGTAAATGATTATTATTGGGTATTAGTTATTTTACTATTGGTATAGCTGACGGTAAATGAGCGATACTCAAAAGCAACCTCAGCAACCCACAAATCAATCAAAAGATTCTCTTTGATACAAAAACATACAACATCACTCAAGACGATATTCTCAAAGTAGATCGAGATCTAGGAGACGGAAACAAAAAAAGCAATACAACATTAACGATGGAATACACCTATACCAAAGCTGGGAAAAAAGCAGTAACTCAAACCATAACACTCACCAATGGAAAAAAATTAACCAACGCTTGTACAATATATATTAGCGACTCGACGACATTGGCATCATATGCATTAGTAATGAAACCTTCGACACTCATAGCAAATATAGGACAAAAAATAGATTTTTCTACATCTATTATAGGAACATTACTCAAAACACCACTCGTACAACTTGTCGAATTTGGAGATAAAATAACACAAAAAAAAATATGAACAATAAAATTACCAAATGTTTTCATTCATTCCTATCAAAACAATGGGATGCTGACTCCAGAAAACAGTATATATATCAATCAATGTACCTACCTACACAACCAAGCAACTATTGCTATCAAAGGAAGTGATAGTTGTTTAGAAGCAAAGATACAATGAACATTAAAAAACTACAGATGTGACATGGACAAAGATGGAATCCCTGATCTGTGTGATACCGATATTGATGGAGATGGAATACAAAATCTCCTCTGATTACTTCTTTTTGAAAAGAAAGATTGTAGCTACAGCAATGAGAATCTCAATCAAGAGCTCCTCACCAAACACTATCAAAGTGTGTGTTCATTAGATAATGCACCATTTGACTCCAATCCAGATCAGCTTGATCTCAATCAAGATGGAGTGGGCGATAGCCAAAGCAACAAAGATATAATAGGAAGTGGCGAAATGATAGACAGCGATGGAGACGGAATTGCTGACAATCAAGACCTCTGCCCTACCATCCAAGAAACACGAAATGGAATAACAGATGAAGATGGCTGTCCAGAAGTTGGGCAAGATTTATGATGTACACAGCAATGAATTGGTCCACTTCTCGCGATAACCAACGATAATCTTATAGTAAAACCTACAGAATGTAACCAATGTCCATGCCAGTTTTCTGACTATGCAAGTGACCTTGCCAACAACGATCAAGTAAGAGCAATTTTACGAGATAAGAAAAAAACAACCCAATATAGAACATCTCTGCCATGGATTATTGAATTCTAACTAGAATATAACACTAAACAAAAAATCTCCTTAACAGCAGGAGATTTTTTTATAGTAAATAATAATGAGTATTATTCTATAGCTTGCACAGGACAATTAGCTTTCGCATCTTCATATGCTTGAAGTTCTTCTGGAGTTTCTGGTTGTTTGATAACATGGGCAGGTACACCTTCTACTTTAAAAATAGTTGGAGCCGTCATTCCACACATACCACAACCGATACAAGAATCATTTATACTTACCATAATACCTTAGATAAACAAAATAAAACTATTCAAAATGATGATTTTTTGGTTGATCTTCTTCATCTTCTTCATCAAAAAGTCCTTTAAATGATTTTTTATGATGAATTTCTTCCATAGCATCTTCATTGACTACATTTACTATTTTTGTCTTACCCGTAGTTTCTTTTGCGTGTTTGACCACAGAAATCAACGTCAACACAAGCCCCAAAAGCAAGAATAATTGAATAAAATAATATGATCCCGTAAGTTTAATTGTTTGTGTAGTAGTTCCTATAACATTGATTGCATCACCTACACCAAAAAACGCTGTAGAAATAATCCAAAGGAAACCAAAATTAAACAACGAATCATTTTCTTTAAATCCAAAGTAACCAATAACAAAATTTTTAAATTTAAAACTCATATTTCGGCTCAAAAGCACTATCATACTTATCACAACGATAAGAAGTGTTTTAAACAAATGGATATTGAGCAACCAAACAGAATGAGCAGTGTCATTTACTGGTGCAATTTTTATCAAAGGGAGTACAAGAAGAAAAAATGCAAGTCACCAAAGATAAAGGACAAAAACCTTTTGATGTTTAGTAAATCTTCAAAATTTTTGAACGAATCTTGAAATTTTTTCAGAGAGATTAAATTTTTTTGGCATCTCAAAAATGAAAAATTAAAAGAATAGAATAGTGAAAATATAAGGATTTATATAAACGATTCAAATACAAAATAGCTAGAGCGTATAAGCATCATTACTAATAGGCTGAGGAAGCGTTGTAGAAGAAGATGAATCTACATTTTGATAAAGCTCACCACGATATTCACTATTTTTTTGACTTTGTTGTATAAAATTTCCTAGATTAAAAGCTCATTTTACTAGTTCTGCAGACCTACCAAAAACATTTGCAGGCGTATACGTACTAGATTCAGGCACTTTCATCCATCACAAAACCACAGGTACAAGGAACAAAAGAACAATAGTCAAAACCACACCAATAATCATAAATCTAATACTATTTCGTCATTTCTTTTTATTTTCTTCTTTATTATTAGAAAAAATAAACATAATAATAGCACGAATAAACGTATATATACATCAAACAATCACCAAAATGACTACCAAGGCCAAAACCGTCAATATTACATTTTGAAAATTAGCGTTAGAATAAATAGCGTTCATGATATGCAGAAAGACAAGAATTAAAAAAATTCTATTCTGGGATTACTTCGCTTCTTTTTTAGTAATTCCTTTTCTTTCTCTTTGTTCGATGAATTTACTGAAAATCTCGTTTTTTGTCTCTTTAAACAACAATTTTGCAACTCTTTCTGAAGGTTGCGCTCCTTTGCTAATCCAAGAAATAATAGTATCTACATCTGCTTTGAAGAGATGGTTGATTGGATCATAAGATCACAATACTTCTTTATATCCAAACTTTACTGGTTTAGTATGTTCAGAAAGAACAACTCTATAAACTGCTAAATTTTTTCTTCCATGTCTGGAAAGTCTTATAACTAACATGCGGTGTTTATAAAAAAATTAAAAAATTACATGAAATAATGAAAATTATTTCAATTTTTCTCTCGA
>CAZKEK010000063.1:0-6108 GCA_964551805.1 uncultured Candidatus Peribacteria bacterium | reverse complement strand
ATTTTCAAATCCTCCGTCCGCATCGGCGGACACCTCCTTTATCAAGGAGGACATTAGTTAGAAGCCTTTAGCGATATATTGGACGAGTCTTATGATGACGTATGAAGAAACTACGATAAGTAATCAAATTAGTGATCACATAATTCATTTTTTTGCGTTTGCTGGATCTTTTCCAGAACTTGCTGCAAAAATAAACATCAATCCTGAAACTACCAAAGCTATAGTTATCAATGTTCCTATAAAAAATGTCGCAGACAACACAATATCTTGGACAAATAGTCCAACTGATGTCGGATCATTGGTATTTCTTACGCTTTTTCTAATCCCTAGGGTATCGTAGATATTGAGTTTACATTGTCCATTGGTGAGTTGATCTTCGTTGCAAGTAATTCCCATCGCTGAAGTAGAGGTGTTGGTTCAACTATTTTCATTAAGTTCAGAACTTTTGCATAATGGATATCATGATCAGATTCAATTTCTTCCTTCTTCATAACAACAAACGTTGTTTTTATTCAGGTTTATATCTCAAGCTATATTACTATCTGTTGCCCATGGCTTCCCACTGATACAGTTACAAAATACATCACCTGTTGCACAAGTAGTTGATACTTCTGGTGTATAATTATATTGAGTTTGGTTTGCTTGTGTGTTAGCTACACAATTATAATTTGTTGCTGAATTACAGAATGTTCATTCTGGACAAGCTTGCATGCAGGCATCAGCCGCAAATGAAAAACTGCTGCTCAAAAAAATCCCCATCAAAAGTAAACTGATTATTTTTTTCATTTTTTATAGATAAGGACTAAAGATTGCCGAACAATAGACAAAAAATAGACTAATGGTGGCTGATGGTTGTTATATCAATTCTCCTTGATTTTGCAAATCTAACTACTACCCTCTATGGTATGAAAACACTTGGCGATTCGCTTAGAAAAACAATTGCGCAGAGAAATCTTAGTAATGCTATGATTGGAGCTGTTGCATTGAATGTTGTTAGAAGTGTACTTGGTGTAACACAACATATTTCTTCTGTTGAAGAAGTTAGTTTAGTCAATGAAATGGGTGAATATGATGGGCTCTCTGAATGCCAAGAAAATCAATGAGGCATCGATGGATATGTCAGATTTTCTCTTTTGTTTCTTAAAACCTCTGATCAAAATCTAAAAATAGAAATTTTTAAACAAAAAAACCAGATCTTACATGAAGTAAATCTGGCGTTGGCAAAGGTAGGATACAAAAACAGCATTGAAGAAATTCGTATGAAATAATTATTTTTCGTCTTCGAAGGTTTCATCACCAAATTGTTTATCAAACGTTTCAAATTCTTTGAGATACATAGTTTCAAAATCGTTATATACTTTTTCCAAAAATTCAGAAAAATTTGGAATGTTTTTTTTGAGATATTCAGCTACTTCTGGGGTTACTCACTTTTCTTCTAAGATATCTAGTGTTGCTTGTCCTTTTTCATTGTCAATTTTTTCTGCTATACTTGAGATAATTCGATTGTATAGTGTAGGTTCAGTCTCGTCTATCATCATTTCAATTTCTTCTTTGTCTGCGTCAGGCATAGCTTTGAGAATAAGTTGTTCGAGAAAATTTTCTGTATCAATCATAGTAGAATGTTCGGGTAAAAGATATTGGAATTAGGGTATGTTTTTGTTCAAAAAAAACAATATGAAGATATAAAAAAACTGACCATTTTTTGCGGCCAGCTTTTTTTCAGTGTTTTCTTTTTTATTCTTATAATTTATTGCTTTCGTTTTTTATTTCTTTTTTGGCTTCTTCTACTTCTTTTTGTACTTCTATAAGATTTTTTTCTGCTTCTTGAACCTCTTTTTGTGCATCTTTTAATGCTTCCTTTTTTTCTTTGAGATTATCTTTTGCTTTTTCTACTTCTTCTATTTTGTTTTGATATTTATCTGCAGATTGTTTTACTTCTAAGTCTTTATCTCAACAACTTGAAAGTGTTATCATAAGAGATAAAGCACTTGCTCAACCCAGCGTTTTTATTTTGCTTGTTCGCGTTTTCCAGTTGTTTGATTTTGAAATTTTTTTTTCTGGAGATGTCATGATTGTAGGTATAAAAAGGTAAAAAATTAATTCAATAAAGATCTGGTAGATGATATGATTCCCATTCTGTTGTTCATGGTTTTGATTAATCTTCCCATAAGAAATGGATTTTTCATAATTTCTTTTGTTTCGCTTTCATCACACATTGTCCTTCCTGCAGGTGGATTATTGACAACTCCATATTCTCTTTTGCTCAACCATCATCGGCGGATTGTTTTTTGCTGTTCGTTCGTTTGTTCAGGAGTCAAATATCCTAGCTGTCCATCAGCATCTAAAATATACGTTCTTCCTGAGATATTGTCTTTCACTCCGAAATTCGTCTTTGCTACTTTACTGTTTTCTCTCATCTTTTTTACTAATTCTTCATATACTTTTCCACAGATATCTCTTTCCATACCGTCAAATATGCGTACCCCTCATTTTCTATGTCTCAAAAGCTTTCATAAAGTTCTTGAAGAAATTGGCTTTTTGAGACCGTCTATATTCAAAGTAAATTTATTTTTTATAAATTCTATACTGATACTTTTTCCATTAGATTGTACTGTTGTAGCAAAATCGAAATTTGTCGTTGTTCTTGCATTTAATATTTTTTTAATTGGACTAAGAAAAAATGATGTAGGAAGTGTCATTCTGGTTTCTCATCTTATGAGTCCCATCCATCTTCTTTCTGTGGTTTTTCTATATTTATCATGTAATTCGTTCATAGCAAAATTAAAGTGTCCCATAAGCTTATCAATACCTACTCTGAGTCTTCTATTTTCATTTCCTCTTGTGGAATCGAATGTATTTGTGTTTTCAAAATATTTATGATCAAAAATCACGGTCGTGTTTCTTCTATACGTAGCTCCAAAGTTTGCTTGATTATCTTGTTGTTCTAATACTATATTATCATCATCCATCTTGATACTCATCATATTACCTGTTCATGGATCACGGTAGGTGAGTGAAATATCTTTTTGTTTAGCTGCTTTGATGAATCCTTTGATAACGTTATACACTACGTGTGCTCTTACTTTTCCATGTTGAATGTCTTCACATTGAAGGATTCTTCTGACCATAGCTGCTGGATCTCAAGCTTTGAGCTTTATTTCTTTTTGTTTATTTATTTTAATATTTACTGCTAACTGTTGTTTCCCTGAAACTTCCATATCCATATCATATTTTACTGGTTCTGGATTGTTTAGGTCTTCGGGTCTATCGTTTGTGGTGATATTTACTATTTGATCTTTTACGTCAGTTTTGGAATCTTTTCCAGCAAAAAACCTTAAATAGTTTATATCTTTGCGTCCTATTCCATAGGTGCGACCATTTATATTTACTGCCATTCTTCTTTTGTTTTTCATTTCATCGACCGTATCGACATCTCCGAGAATATTTTGATGAACGTTGTTATCTGCTTTTTGATGTTCAATATCTGTGAGATAATTGGTGAGTTGTGATTTGAGATAGGTGTTTCCATCATTGTTTTTTGAAAATATCTCATCGAATCTTCGTTCAAAATATTTTTTTATTTGATTTTCGAGATTATTGTGAATAAAATCTCTGTAAGCTATAGCATTTTTTGTGTGTTCTGGTTTGTTGGATTCATGCTTGTCGTCTGAGAATCGTTCTACAAACGAATTTGTCCCAGTATTGAAATTGTTCATATTTGCAAGATTTACTGCTCGTGGTAATGCTCCAGTTCTGTACAAATTGCGAATTTCTTGGTAGAGATCTTCTTTTTGTTCATTTGTTAGCTTATTAAATTTTGGTCCATCAGCTTTTTCTAATCCTCTGTAAAATGCTTCTCTTTCTAATCTATTTATCAAAACATCATGATTTGCTTCTAATGATTCTTCTATCACTTGTCATCTTCATGAATCATTATATGTATTTACTTCAGCTTTACGAGCTGCTTGATTGAAGTTCGGTTGATTGATGGTGATATCAAGATTTTTGAAATGATCCATATTCATCCCTGTTACTGGATCTTGTATCCTTCCTCTGATTGCTAAACGTAAATTTATAGGAAAGTTCAATCCTGTCATCGGATCTACTTGAATGTTATTGAATTCCACGTTATTCCCTGTTATCTGTATTCATTTGAGTTTTATTGTTTGTCCGCTATCTGTAATTACTTCAAATTCTCCTCATATATTTGGAACTGGCTCTCCGTTTTGACTATTGCATAAAAGATAACTGATAGGTTGTGCTCATAATGTTGGTGCAAATAATGGATTGAGACTTATGGGCGTTATAACCGTCGGTTCTCATATGCCATAGTTCTGACGAGGAATAAGATTGTTGATGTTATATAGTTCTCATATCTTTATCAAATCACTCAATCTTTTTCTGGTTCCTGTTGAATTACTTGTTCCTATAATATTTCTGTATGTAGTCCAGAAATTTTCCAGATCTTTTCTCTCCTGTTCTACTTCATCTTTTTTTGTTTGTGTTGTACTTATACTATTTCTCGCTGTATTCATTTCATTGGTTTTACTCTGTATTTGTCCATCTAATGTGCGGATTCCTATATTTGCATTGTTTTTTTCATCTTTTGAACTTCATGGATTAGTAGCTACTGCCATGAATGGAACTTTTTGTCATTCTAAAACGCCTATTTCTAATGTAAGTGTGTTTATTCTATTTTCGTAATGTGCTATTTGTGTGTCTAATCATTTAGGTACTCAAAATGGATTTAGTGTTGCATCAGTGAGTTTTGTATTGAGCTCTGTTAGCCTTGATTGAAGATCTAATCCATCTCTGATTTCTGTAAGTATTTGCAAAAAAGTACTATCTACTACAAATCTGTAGTTTAGTGCTTGGTCGAGATTGAGCAACGTTTCTGGAACCACTTGTTTTAGAGATTCTAGATTGCGCTTTCTGACGCTTTCTGCTAACTGTTGTATCTCATTTCTTCAGATTGGCTGTACCATTTTCTAAAATTATTATTTAAATATTTTTTTTATTCTTCGTCTATAATTTCATCACTCACCATATCTACTACGATATCAGAGAGGAGGTCTTTATAGTCTGGGATTATTGATTGAAGATAATCGTCGATAGCTTTTGGATCTTTTTCGTTTTCTTCCAAAAATCTTACATCTTCATCAGTCATTGCATATTCTATAGATTCTAATACTTCATCCATGATGGTGTCGTAAACATCATCTTTGTCGATGTCAGGATTGATTGCTCTGAGCTGATTGTAGACGTAGTCTGTAGCTTGAACTAGATTGGTAATTTTTTCCATGGTAATTGTAGCTTAATCAGATAAATATTCAGTTATTACTTCAGATGCTGTTTTTTCTAGTAATGTTAGATAATTTGGTACCCTATGAAAAAGAAATCCTTCTAATTCATTTTCATTTTTTATTTTTTTCTCTTTTATCTCTTCATCTGTCACAATATCGCTAAGTTTTTCAAAAAAACTATCCTCAAAAAGATCTTCTAATATCATTTTTTCATTTTCATCGACATTTTCTCAGGTTAGTTTTTCTACTTCTTGTGCTATGAATTCATGTGCTTCATTAATTGATTTTAACATAATGTAATGTAGTTAATAAATTAAAAATTTATGCTGTTTTTTTTCCAGTAATTTTTTCAGTTATCTCGTCTGCATGTTTTTTTTGTTGTTTTTCTATTGTTGTTAGAAGTATTTTTTTGAGTGCCTCTTTAAATTTTGCTTTGCTATTATATTTTTTTGAGCTTGAATTTTATCAAGCTCAATTTGAATTGCTTTTCTACTTAAAACTTGATTGTTAGCAAGTTGTTCTAAATCTGATTGTAGTAATACTCCAGTTTCTTTTAGAGTTGTTGCTTGTAAATCATATAGACCTTTTTGTAAAGCATATGCATTATCTATTGATGTTATTGAATGAACAAATAATGATTTAGTTCCATATAATGGATTTGGAGTATTACGATCAATATATTGATGAACATTTGGATCAACTATATAATGATCATTACCAGTTAAATCACCAAGTGTGGCTGTAGCAATAGCAATATTATTATTCGTTAATGCAATATTATTACTAATGTCATATCTGCCAAACC
>CAZKEK010000062.1:0-6146 GCA_964551805.1 uncultured Candidatus Peribacteria bacterium | reverse complement strand
TAATGGCGGACAGCCTGTCCCGCATGAAACTGCGGGAAGGGGTTTTTTGCCCCGAAATAATATCGGGGGCCCTGCCGGCGAGGCATTTAGAAAAAAAGCCAATTTTTGAAATTTTTATATAAAAAAAATATTTTAGATTCATTTAAGGTAGTTCTGTATACAGACAACAATATATTTTATATGTTTTTCATCACAATGACAATAAAACAACGAAAACATCTAGCGAATATTATAGGTATTTGCTGAGTACTAAGCTTTTTAGGCGGTTGCCAACAAAACACACCACAAAAGCAACCAACATCACCAGAAGTCATAGAAACCACACCAACGACACAAAACACCACAAAAAAACCTACGACAACAGTAAACGAAACACCCATCCAACAAAAACAAGTAACTATTCATCCATGATGTATAGGCTGTGGTCGTTGTGCAAGAATAGCAGCTGATACATTTGTTATGCAAGGAAGACAAGCAACCGTCATTTCACAAGAAAACGCAAACGCCTCCACCACACAACAAGCAGCTTCTTCTTGTCCAGCACAAGTAATAGAAATTATAGAGGCATAATAATCCACCATATTAAGTACGTGTGTGTTTTGTTGTTAATAGGTATGAGACGAGGCAGTTAACTAGCGCACCCCGCCAGGTATGTGTATTTTTTGTCCTCCTTTAGTAAAGGAAGGGGTACCCTTTAGGGTGGAGGATTTTTTTACAAATAAATTTGACTTTATATAAAATATGGCTATAATAGTAGTAATAAAAGGTCATCTTTTATACTATACAAAATAATTATGATAAACAAACTAGCTCAAGACAACAGCATAAAAAAACATATCAGATCCGTACTAGCGATAGGTACTACCCTCTTTATCACGTTAACTGCTGGAGCAAATCCAACAAGTGCCGCAGTCGAAAAAGAGATTGCTGAAGTGTTCAAAAAAAATCCCGACAAAGAGATAGTAGTCAAAGTAGAAAATCAACAATCAGAAAAGACAGCAAAGTTTGAAACTACAAAAGATAGCATCAAAGATCCTTACGACCAAATCAAATGATATGTAGACGTAGCGGATAGCGCATATTTCAATCAGCTCAAAAAACACATGGAAACCAAAGATAGCACAGAACAGATGAAGTGTAAAGCTGTAGTCTACGCTATTTTACACGACACTATTTTGACTGCAGAACAAAAAAAAGTAATGAGTCTCGCACTTTTTGAAAGATTAGCAAGAATGCCAGGTAGCAATTATAGATTTTATAAAAGAAATTCAGCGCTCATTACAACAGATCCAAAATACGAAGAAAGATCACAACGATATAATGCATATAAAGATTATCTAGATGGAGTACTCTTAGACAAAGAGATTGAAGAATTAAAAAACAAATGAAAACAATTAGACGAAAAATGAAAACAATTAGACAAAGAAATAGTAACAGAAAAAGAAAAATGAAAACAATTAGACAAAGAAGCTGAATATCTTACACGACGGAATAATTTATTACAACAATTACTCGATGGATACAAAAAAACACAATAAGTATTTTATCTCTACAACAGTATGGGAGAAGTAGAAAATTCACAGGAGCAAACCACACCATCCACAAATTCTCTACCAGAAAGTAATTTTGATAAACTTCAAAAAAACTATCCAGGACACACAGACAAAATAGATTTTCTCAATAAGCCACAATTTGCTGATATAAAAGAAACCTTAGCCAAAACGATTACTAGCCTTGCCCAAGAAAAAATCATCACCCCAGATGAAGTATTTTGGAACAATATCCAAAAAGTGACAGAAGCTATATTCTCAGATCCATTGCTAGACATAGATTTTTGAGCAAAAAATAAACAAGCAGAAAATATATATATTTTTAGAACAAAATTTAAAAATTTAGAAAAAGAGTATAATAAGATAAAAGAAGAATCTACTGTTATTCAAAAAGAATCTACTGTTACTCAAAAAGAATCTACTGCAATAGTAGAAAAATCTAGTAACATTCAAAAGAAAGAATCAAACAAAAAAATAGAATCAAAAAACACAGAGTCACGAGCATGATTAGATCAAAAATATTCACAAATAAATACCAAATACAAACACCAAAACGACCAAGAACTAACAAGCTTCAAAAACCAAGAAAAGTTTGCTAGCATTATCAACAAAATCAAAGAAAATGAACCAGATACCAACAAGCAAGAAGAAAAAATAAACAATTATTTCAAACATCTTTTTGTTGTTGAAAAAATACTCGATGAAGCAGGACCAAAACAAGGAGAAGAAAAAACAAAACTTTCCAAAGACAATTACGAATTTATCCAAAATTTCGTTACCTTAAACAACAACCTAGGCATACAAAACACGATCAATCTCGACGACTTCACGATAGATACCAAAGACACAAAAACAGAAGAAAATACAAAAGAGGGGAAAAACACGCTTACCTACAACGAAAATCTTGGAAACGATCTTGTCAAAAACAACAAAAACATAGAAAATTTTGTAATAGATACAGAAACGAACACCCTAGATTCCAAAACACTAGAAGCTGACCAAAACACCAAAAACACTATAGAAGAAAACGTAAATATGTGGTACAAAAAAGAAATCCAAGAAGGAATACAACAGCTATTACAAAAAAATAAATTGGAAAATTATAGCGAAAATTTTGATAATGGTAAGCTTATAAATACCGACAAAATACCAGCAAAAGACAAAGAAAAACTAGAAAAAATTCGCACAAAAGTCAGAGACACATATATTGCTCAAGCAGAAGAAAAGATACTCAACGATACCAACAAAGTAATCAAAACCAAAGCCGTAGCTGCCTTATTGCAAAACATAGGACAATATTTCAAGGTAGATAATCTTGCAAAAGATTTTACTATAGATATGAAATCCGGAATAGAATTTGACCAAAAACAATTAAAACTGACCTGAAGCTTGGATGGAAGAGATATGACGTTTTATTACGACATGAATTCGGGAGAATTATTTGCCAACGACTTTATCCACCACAATACCAAAGACAAAACATTTTATATCAATAGAGGAAATATAGACGAAAAAGGACGTGAAAAATTACCACTCAAAATGCCAACACTCAAAGACACATTAGACCAAAGCCAAAGTGCATACACCAAACAAATACCAGGCACATTAGAAGAAACCAAAGATCTTGCTAATTACGAAAAGAATCTAAACAAAAACAAGTTTACCCTCGATAGAAAAAGTGAAGTAGCTGAGATAACTATAGAACATACTATGGCAAAAAATATTGCAATCCAAGAGACACAAGAATTTTTAGAAGACTATATAACAAACAAAGAAACCTATAGCAAAGACAAAGAAAACCAAGAATACAATCTCTACAATATCATAGACACAAGTTTCGATCGATATACCGTAGATGAAATCAAAACACGAAGAAACACACTCACTACATTTGCTGACAAAATCAATCCAGACAACCAAAAATTCAAAGATGGAATGCTCAAAAATTTATTTAGTGATCAAAATATAGAAAAAGATATTGATGGAAATTACGACAAAACAGAATGACCAAGTATGTATAAATTTTTTGACGCAATCACCTATGACCAAGCAGGCAGCAACAAAGATTATGTCATAAATCTCAGCATATTTTGACAAATAACCAATGAGCTGACCAAACAAGAATGAACAACAGAAAACATACCCGGACAATCTATCAAGTATAAAAAACTCTGGAACGATTTCAAAAAAAAGGAAGAAACCACAAATTTAGACCAAGAAATGATGAACAATCCAGCACGAAATAAATAATTTTTTACTACCAATAGCATAAAAAAACGACAGAATTTCTTCCATCGTTGTTAGTTGTTCACTATTAGTTGTTAGTTATTTTCCAAGTCGATCTACAAACACTTCATAATCATGAGCCATATCTTGGTCTTTTTTTAATTTTTTTTCGGTATTGTTGATAGCATAGATAACCGCCGCATGTCATTTTCCTCCGAAGTGGTCACCTATCCTTTCCAATGTCCGTTGAAAATATTTTTTGGCCAACAACATAAGAATCTGACGTGCATTCGTGATTTCCTTTTTTCTCGATTCAGATTTCAATTCTTGGACAGATATCCCATAATATTGAGCAACCATATCTACAAGCAAATCATAATTTTTGGTTCATTTCGTATTGGATTGGACAGCTGCTTGCGTAGCTTCAGCAGTATATTCTACAGAATATCCAAGCGTTTTGAGACATTCATACACATCTTCTTGCCCAAGTTCTTTGTGAAAAAGCGCTTTTCTACTGAGCAAAATATTGAGTGCTCATTCAAGTTCTCTCACATTGTCTTTGATATATTTTGCAATAATTTCTAGCAAATTAAAGTCCAAATCTTCTCCTTTGGTCATAAGTTTGGATTGGAGAATAGCAATTCTTGTCTCAAAATCTGGCGATTTTACATCAGCAACCAATCCCAAACCAAAACGTGATTTGAGCCTAGGCTCGATATGGACAAGCTCCTTTGGAGGACGGTCAGAAGAAAGAATAATTTGTTTTTGTTTGAGTTGGAAATCATTGAAAATATTATGAAAAATTTCTTGCGTCTTATCTTTGTCAGCAAGAAACTGAATATCATCGATAAGCAACACATCGACATCATCAAATTTTTTGAGGACATTGGTCAGTTTATTGCTTTTGATAGCCGTTACGATTTCATCAATCAATTTGCTTGCAGGCAAATACACGACAACTTTTTCAGGAAATCTCGCCATAATATCATTTCCTATCGCTTGCATAAGATGCGTTTTTCCAAGTCCTACCGTACCATAAAGAAACAAAGGATTATATGCCTGTCCTGGTTGCGCAGTCACTGCTTTTGCTGCAGAAAATGCTATATTATTCATGGATCCTACCACAAAATTGTCAAACGTAAACTTTGGATCAAACAAGATACCAAAAAATTCAGATAATGCTGTTTTTATCGTCTTTTTTTCTTCTTTCATTTCTACGGTTTTGCTTTCTTTGATATGAAAGAGTTTTTTGAGATCAATAAGGAGTTCATTGCTCGCAGAAAACTTGGAATAGACGACAAATTTTACAGAAAATTGCTGATTATATACGGCGTTTACTGCTTCTTTGAGCGACTTAGCAAAAAACTTTTTTACCTGCGTCAAAATAAATTCGTTGGGCACACCAAAAATCACTACCTTATCATGTTCATCTATATCCAAAATACCAACCTTACACAAAAAAGAAAGAATTTTTTTATGATCCTCTTGTTGTCCAAGATGAAGAAGAGTCTTTTCCAAAACGCCACGAAACAAGGCTATTTTTTCAGCATCATATTGTTCTACCATATCGATAAGCATAGGATTACTCTATTATAAAGGTAAATGCGTAAAATTTATTTGGATCATCAGTGATGACGAACTAGTTCATCTATGCGTTTGACGAATACGGGAGATAAACTACCACGAGCATACAAAACACGCTCCATCTCCTGCACATTTTCAGCAGTAAATCATTGAGTCATCAATAAAGTCGATATATCACTATATGGCTTAGTTGTAATAAATTTTTCTACATATTCAATGAATAATACAAGTTTCGTCGTATCTGACGCATGAAAAATCTTTTGGATAAGCATTTCTTTATAAAGCTGCTGAGTGGTAAAATCGTATTCATGAGCCTGTGCAAAACTTTTTTGACGTCTACGATACCTCAACCAAAAATAAAGAACAAAAAATATACTGACACCAAACAACAGCACACTTCCTATCATACGAAGATACCACACGACGACGATTCCCTCGATATTCGGCATCGCTAAAAAAGAAAAATCAGCCATAAATTTTAATTTTTAAATTTTAAATTCTAAATTCTAAATTCTTAACACGCCCCTTTTACGTCATTCCGGCAGCCTGCCCCGCAGGACTGCGTGGGCCAAGAAATTGCAGCCGGAATCTATACAATGTAAACCTGCTTACCACAAGCAAACTGGATTCCCAATCAAGTTGGGAATGACGTACTGCTGTTTTCTAATTTCTCTTTTTTCTTAATACTTAATACTTAATACTTAATACTCAATACTTAATACTCAATACTTAATACTTAATACTCAATACTTAATACTTAATACTCAATACTTAATACTTAATACT
>CAZKEK010000061.1:0-6197 GCA_964551805.1 uncultured Candidatus Peribacteria bacterium | reverse complement strand
GTGGAATCTCTTTCTCATAATGCAACTCCTCCTGATGAATTGACTGATGCGTTGAATGCATGGAAAGATTTTTTCAAAAATAATATGACTACGATTCTTCAAAGTGATGTGGTTTCTGTATTTGGTCCACAAGCCAAATCTGATGTAGAAAAATATACACCAAAATTGGAGCCTTGGGAAACTGCTGCAAGATTGCTGGATAGAGAAGATAAGCAAATGTATATGTATAGTATTTCTAGAGATCCTGAAAAGAAAGCTCAGGCAACAGAAATCCAACGTACGATGAAAAATCGTAATTATCTCAATCCTCCTTTGTATATGTTGGCAGAACAACTAGAAAAAAGGTGCTGAATATCCAATCGTTTTAGAGAGAGCTGATCTCAGTCGATAGAAACAAAAAAAGATTCTGTGCAATCTATTATAAAAAATACGTGAGCAAAAATCAAAAATATTCAATCGCTCGAAAAAGTCAAAAAAATACATGAAGGAAAACCGCTCGATGAAGATACTCCGGAAGAATTATTATATCAAAATCCTGATGATATGTACAATGACTATGATTATTAAAAAATATTTTCTGACCTCCATCATAGGGGTCTTTTTTTTCTATCTTGACTTCCTTTTCTTTTTTGGTATATATTTTTTGTAAATAAAAAAACATACACAAATATATATTATATGTCAAAAACAAGCGATCAATGGTGGGGTATAATAAATAACAAATGTTTGCCCATCTATACAAAAAAACATGAAGATTATGGTAGTTCTTGGGTCATTCTTCGATTGCCATCGTTTACTGACCAAATCTTTATTAAAGCTAAGAGAATTAGAACGATTCAAGAGGTCGGAAATCAAAAAGTAATTGATGGAATTGAAGGTGAATATCTTGGTATTGTCAATTACTGTATTATGGCTCTTATCAGGATTAGTCATCCTGATTTGGCTGCTGATGTAGATAAAGCCACGGCTCTGGAATTTTATCAAAAAGAAATTGCGCGCGTTTATTCGCTTTTGGAAGCAAAAAATCATGATTATGGTGAGGCTTGGCGGGATATGCGACAAACTTCGTTTGTTGATCTTATTTTGCAAAAATTGATACGAATCAAACAAATTGAAGCTAATGATGGAAAAACATTGGTTTCAGAAGGTGTTGATGCTGGATATCAGGATATTATTAATTATTCTATATTTGCATTAATATTACAATCTGAATAAGATATGTAGCTTATGTGTTTTAAAGAAAGCGTTTTGCTTTCTTTTTTTTAAATGACTTTGAAATCCAAAAAGGATTTGTTATAGTAGGGGTAGATGTTTTTATTGTTAGAAAAATATATGCTAGGATCACGTATGAGGATTATTCTTTTGACATCGTTTTTTACGTTTGCTTTTGCAATTTCATTTTTGGCGTTGGCGCAAAATTATGTACATGCATCGTCTTCGTCACTTCCCCCTGTTCGCATTGTTGCCGTTACTTCTAATCCTTCTGCTCTTGCACATCCTGTTGTAGGTGATTTTGAGTTGTCTTCTATGGTAGCGAGTTTTGATTTTGATAGTGATGATTCTTTTCAAAAGTTTTTGAGTACTCGTCATCCTTTTGCTGATGTTTCTTATATACCTTCTGATTTGATCGCTATAGATTCCAATTTTACTGCAAATGATTCCAAAAAATTTAAACTTAGACAGGAGGCGAGCATAGCATTTGCTGATATGGCTTGGCATTTTTGGAATGATTTTAGCGGAGATAGGTTGTCTATTACTAGTGCATATAGAAGCAAATCATATCAAGATTATCTTATCAAAAAATGATGTTCTTCAAGTGTCTGTGCGCAAGCTGGTACTAGTGAACATCAGGCATGACTTGCTCTTGATCTCAAAGTAGTTACCAAATCAGGAAGATGATATTCTCTGGATCTTGATGGAAAGCCAAATATCTATTATGCTTGGCTCAAAAACAATGCTGCCAAATTTGGTTTTCACAATACCTATCAGAAATGAGTTGAGATAGATGGAAAAGTTGTAGAAGGTCGACATCGAAGATATATGTGAGTAGAATTGGCTACGATACTTGCCAATAACAATCAGACTTTTGCTGAATACTACTTCAATACAAAATAATGATAGATGATAAATTAGAAATGATAAATGGTGGTATTGTTGGAATGAACTATTGTAAAATTACTATAGTCTCTAAGAAGATGAAATCCTTTATCTATCATCTATCATCTCTCATTTAAAATTAAATATTTTAATTGCTTACTACGTTAATTACATGAAATCTATAAAAAAAGATGATCTTCAAGAAAAACTTGAAGCAGCTCAACATCATCAAGATGAAAAGGGTATTTCTGATGATTCTTCAGATGATTCCAAATGATTAGTTGCACAATTAAAAGTTCAAATACTTCAATTGGAAAAAGAAAAAAAAGAATTCGAGGAAATCGCTAAAAGGTCTCAGTATGATTATCTTAATCTTAAAACAGATTTTGATAGATATCAAAGACAAATCAAAGAATCAAGTCAAAATATGGAAATTGAGTCTCTTTTGTCTGTAGTCAAAAAGTTTTTGCCATTCATTGAAGATTTAAGAAAATCTTTGGAAACTATTACGGATGAACATCAACATGATCCACTTACCAAATGAGTGCAGATGGTCTATGATAAATTTCTTAAAACATTGGAACATTTACATATTAAATCTATAGAATCTATAGGTCTTGTGCCAGATTCTTTTTTGCATGAGCCAGTAAGTATTGAACCTATTGAGGATAAAGCGATGCAATGAAAAATTATTAAAGAGTTTGAAAGAGGTTTTGTTTATGAAAAGGATGGAGAGAAAAAGGTAATTAGACCATCGAAGGTTATTGTTGGAGGATAGAAATTTAGAATTTAGAAAAAATGAAAAAAACAGGAAATTATCCCTGTAATATGTAATGCTTATTTAATAGAAGACCTGAAATCCTTTTTAATAGATTGAATCCATTATTGTGTTTACTTAAGAGGAGGACTGAAATCCGCTTTAGCGGATCGAACCCTTTAATGCATTTACTCAGGAGGGGACTCGAACCCCCAAGCCTCACGGCATACGAACCTCAATCGTACATGTATACCATTCCATCACCTGAGCTTTTTGGTATAACCAACCATAGTAATTGTTGCTTTAGAATCAAGATGAATTTTTATCTTCTTATTGTTCTTATGACATTATACGATCGTTTGCTTTGTGATTATAAAGAAGCTATGAAAAACAAATCAGAGATTAAAAAAACGGTTCTTAATCTAGTGCTTGCAAAAATCAAAAATAAAGAGATAGAACTGCAAAAAACTCTTGAAGATGCAGACATTATAACTATTCTCAAAAAAGAGGTCAAAGAAATTCTTGAAACTATTGGATTTCTCCAAAGAGCAAACAAATCTGATGATGTGCTTATCGAAGAGCAAAAAAAATCGCTTATTGAATTCTATCTTCCTGCTACGATGACCAAAGAACAAACTACAGACCTAATAAAAAAACTTATAGCTGACTATAATATTACGGATCTTAGAACACAGAGGGGATTAGTGATGAAAGAACTTATGGCTAACTACAAAGAACAAATAGATGGGGCATTGGTAAATGATATTATTAATGAAATGATTTAAAAAAATTTATTATATCTCATTACGTCATTCTCGTTCTCCGTCTCTCACGTCATTCCCAACTTGATTGGGAATCCAATTGACTATTTAGCAAGGTGGATTCCCGCTTTCGCGGGAATGACGTTGCATAGTAAAAGGTAATGACGTGATTGTGGCTTTTATTGTTTTATAGCTTCTTATGAAAAAACATTTACTTTTGACTCTAGTACTTACTTTAGGTTTTTTGTGATTGGGAAGTGTTTCGTTAGCTTGTACGAGCAATTCTGAGTGTGCTCCATTAACAGAAACATGTAAGATGCCAACACCTCCATTATTATGAGATTGAATATGTGTTGCTATAACATGACTTCCTTCGTCAGATACATCGTGTGATTCATGCACAGAAATAACCCCACCAAATGATTGTTCTGTCAATCAAACGCAAAAAACATGTAATAATAAAAATTATTGTTGTTCTTCACTAGTGACTTGATCTCCTTGTACTAGCGATATTAATTCTAAACTAGCTTGAGATTCTAATGCTCACGTAACATCAATTGGTACTTGTACTTGTAATGATTGATATAAAGATGTCGATGGTACTTGTAAATCTTGTTCTGATGAGTGAGTATGTTGCGGAATATCATTAAATACTTCAGTTCCCTTTATTGGAAAATGCATAGAATCTGAAAAAAACTATACCAGTCCTGGGGAAACGTGAGTGACGTGAGAAGAAGCCTTTCCTGTACTTATGTGAAGTTTGACAAAAATGTTGGTAACGGTTATCTTGATTGTATCTTTTGTCCTAATCCTTATAGGTGGTATTATGATTACTACAGGAAATCCGAGTGGAGGAAAGAAAATGATTATAAACGTCGTTATTGGTATTGCACTTCTCGGAGCATCATGAGTGATTCTACGTCTGATTAATCCTAATTTTTTTGGGTAACGCTTCGCTTAGATCAAGATACAAGATACATGAATCAAAATTTTACTTTGTAATATAGCAAAAAAATGATTAAAATTAAAGTTGGAAATGGGTTTATTATCGAAAACAAATTACTTTTTGGGTTTGAAACTCCAGATCCAAAATATATCAATCTAGAATTAGAACCTGGTAGTGATATGCGCTACGAAACTTTGGAATATGCGTTGGTTGATTATCCTGGGGAATATGATATTCAGTGAATTATTATTGAATGTTTTTTGGGTGCTAATAACAAACTCAATTATGTCATTACTCATGACGATAAAAAAATAGGAATCATCCAATCTGTAGATGTGTTGGATCTTAACTGAGTGTGAGATGTTAAATTTCGATTATATCAGGATGATAAAATTTTGCAAAAAATTGATCAATTGGAACTTGAAGGAGAAAGACAAAAACTGACTACAGAAATAGAAGCATAGAGCTTAGAACTTAGAAAACAACCGTACGTCATTCCCGACATTTAATCCGCTTTAGCGGATAGATCGGGAATCCAGTTTGCCTGTAGTAAACAGTTTTGTGTGATATAGATTCCGGCTGCAATTTCTTATCGCCGGAATGACGTAAAAGGAGCGTGTTTAGAATTTAGAATTTAGAAACAAATAAATTTAGAAACAAATAATTTAGCATTTAGAAATCATTTCTTAGCAATTTTTTTATGACATTCGAACCACTTTCATCATATCTTAGACCAAAAACACTAGAGGATTTTGTTGGACAATCACATCTTGTCTGACCAGACAAACCACTCAGTGTTTTTTTACAATCTGGTAAGATTCCTTCTATGTTGTTTTGGGGTCCTCCGTGATGTGGAAAAACCACCTTGGCACATATTATTTCCCAAACACTGCAGGCAGATTTTTTTCTTCTTTCGGGAGTAACGAGCAAAAAAGATGATTTACTTAAATTAGTAGATCAAGCGAAAATAAATTTTCAATATGGAAAATCTACTATTGTTTTTTTGGATGAAATCCATCGTCGAAACAAAGCACAACAAGATACGCTGCTTCCTTATGTGGAAAAATGAATCATTATTCTTATTTGAGCGACGACAGAAAATCCTAGTTTTACGGTAAATAATGCATTGCTCAGTAGATGTAGAATTTTTGTTTTTGAAAAACTTACGGAACAAGATATATTTGATTTTATCAAAAAACATATTTCTCAGATTCTTCATCAACATCCATGATTTACCATTACTGATGATCAGCTTCTTCTTCTTGGTAGGCTTGGAAACTGAGATTTGCGTAATGCTATCAATATTTTGGAATCTGCTCTTTTGTTGGCAAAAGATGGAATAATTACTGATCAGCTTCTTTTGCAGGCATGACAAAAATCTCTTTATTATGATAGAGATGGAGAAGAACATTATGCTATTATTTCTGCCATACATAAGTCACTTCGTGATTCAGATCCGCATGCTGCTTGTTATTGGATACAAAGAATGCTTATGGGTGGTGAAGATCCTTTGTATGTTGTCAGAAGATTGCTTCGTTTTGCTTCTGAAGATATAGGATTGGCAGACAACAATGCTTTGCTACTTGCAAATCAAGTCTATGATGCTGTCGCAAAACTTTGAATGCCAGAATGTGAT
>CAZKEK010000060.1:0-6356 GCA_964551805.1 uncultured Candidatus Peribacteria bacterium | reverse complement strand
CGTCTCATTAAATAAAAAATAAAAAATAAAAAAATATTGCATACGTCTCATTAAAAAAATAAAAAATAAAAAAATATTGCATACGTCTCATTAAAAAAATAAAAAATAAAAAAAATAAAAAACACGCTATTGTTGCGTGTCTTTTTTGTATAAAAAAATAATTATTAGAATTCAGGAATTTCTTCTTCTATAGCTTCTGGTTTAGCTTGAATTCTATCAGGATTTTCTTTTGCAAAATCCACATTAACAACTCTTCCCATAATTTCTTGTCCATTCATTTCTTTTTGTGCTTTGGCAGCATCTTCTGGATTAACAAATTCTACAAATCCAAACCCTCTACTTTTATTAGTCTCTTGGTCAAGTTTTACTCTAGCAAAAGCTACTTCTCCAAACCTTGAGAATTCTTCTCTGAGATCTTTTCATCTCAATTTCCAGTTTAATCCACCAACAAATAGCTTTGTTTGGCTGATAATTGTGTTGTCTTCTGACATGTACCCAAAAAAACAAAATAAAGAAATTAGTACCAAAATACTACAAAATTAGTAGATAATTACAAGCACTTTTTTCTCTAGTAAAATTTGTTTATAAATTTTCATGTATAGAGACAAAAAAGAAAAAATTCCATTAAAAATAATATATAGGAAAATTTGCAAAATAAAAAAATCTGAATATACTTATAAAGACGAAATTAGATATTTTTTATCCTTTATAGGACAATATTATGGTAGACGTAACGAATATTCAAGGACAAGGAAGCCAAACTCAGTGATCAACTGATGATATCTTGTCATGAGAAGATATTTTTGCACAAACACCAGAAGTAGAAACACCAGAAGAAGACCTTTCTTATGGCGATCTTTTGGAAAAAAAATATCAATTTGAACCAATTCCAGAAGATAACGAAATCCCGAGTGCGCCAGTTGTAGAGCCAGTAGTGCAAGAAGTTGCTGTTGAACAACAGCCAGAACCTACACCAGCTCCTGTAGTTCCTGAAGTTTCAGAACCAGTAACTAAACCAGTTACTCCACAAATTCCTCAAATACAACCAGCTGCGCCAGTTGTAGAGCCAGTGATTCAAGAAGTTGTTGTTGAGCAACAACCAGAACCTACACCAGAACCCGTAGAAGTTTCTTGGGAAAATACGCTCCAAACTGATATACAAAAAAAATTTAGTGAACTCTTTTTCACTACCAAAAAAATATATGAATTAAAAGAAAAACTCAACATTTCTACGGAATCATTCGACATTTTGTGAGCAAACAACGATAAGATCTTTATTTCGTATACATTTTTGATTGACGAAACAACAGATCCAACAGTATTTATTACCAAAAACGAACAAAACAAAGAAACGGAAGAAGAAGTAAATAATGAATTAAAATTTATTTTGGATACACAAAGAACTTCGTTGCAAGTTATGGTAAATGATACCTTATTATTTGATGAGGCACAAGATTTTGCAGAAGATCAAAAGAAAAAACTCCAAGTAGTAGACAAGATAAATAAATTTATGTTTTTGTCTTCAGAAGAAGTAAGAAAATTAGAAAATGTTATTAAACAAAAAGAAGAGGAAGAAAGAGAAAGAAAAAGATTACAAGAAATCTTTAGAAACTTCTAAATTTCAACTAATAGTGAAGAGTGAAAAGTGAAAAGTGTATGATTTATTGTATTATGAACTATCGTAAATTATTCCATCGTTTTTCGTTATTCACTTTTAGTTTTTCACTAAGTTTTATATTCGTTTTTCTTTTTTGAAAATTCGGAGAAGAACAAGCGATACCAGTCACATAACTACCACGAGAATAGGAAAAAAATTGGTGTTGGTTTGTCCAGGAAGCGTTATATTCATCCCATATATTCCACTTATCAACGTCAATACTCAGGTAATTGCAGAGAAAATAGTAAGCACACTAATCATAGAGTTAGTCTTGATATTCATCAGCGAATTGTATGTTTCTGCAAGCGATTCTATATTTTCAAAACTCACGGAAACGATATTACCGACTTTATCCAGCTTATATTCCAAATCCTCAAAATACACATCAAGATCTTCTTTATAAAATTTAGGTAAGGTTTTTTGGAGCTCTTCCAAGATTTCTTTGTGGGGAGTAAAAATATGTTTGAGAGAAACAATGTTACGTTTTTTAATCGTAAGATTTTCCAAAAGTTTTTTTTCCAATTTGTTCGAACTAAAGAGTTGCTCTTCCAAAAGCACAACATCCTTGGATGAATGAGTCAGCATTTTTATGCTTTTGTCATACATCGTATCCAAAATCTTATACAAAATATAATAAGGAGAAATTTTAAATTCTTCATCAGATTCTCTGGTTTTTATCTCTTCAGAATACTCCTCGATGATAGACTTGATATGGTTGGTATCAAACTTCGTCATCGTCACAATAATATTTTTTCCTAGGATAATACTAAACTCATTCAAGAAATATTTTTTGGTATCTGATTTATATTTAGGAAAGTTGACTACAGTAAACACATAATCTTCATAGACATCAATTTTTTCCTGATTGGTAAGCTCAAAAAGATCTTCTTCAATCAGCTCATGAAAGTCATATTTTTTTACTAACTCATTGATTTCTTCTTTTTGGGGGTCGAAAAGATGTATCCAATCTATATTTCCAAAATGCAAAACAGTTTTCATACCAAAATAATAGAGGAATAAATGCTACCAAAAAAAGTAATTATTGTAAGAGCGCAATAAGCTCATCTGATAATCCATGATTGGCAATATAGGAATTGCTCGCTTCTCTCATGGTAGTAAGTTCTTCTCCAAACCATTGAGGGGCAATAAATTTTTTTGCATCTCTTTTGCTTCAAAATTCTACTTCAGCTGTTTTCAGATTTTGGAGATTTTTATAGATATCAAGCTCGATGGTCATTCACTCATAAGGTATTTCATAACGGGTTTTTTCGAGGAAATGATTTTCTACTTGGAGTCGTAGTTGGTCAAATTCTTCCTTGCTAATGTCGGTTTCTATTTCTTCTCTTACGAGTCCAAATCATTTCTTTTTGGTGATTTTATAAGCATCTCAAATATGTCTTATTCTGATACTTTTTCCTGTAGTAGGGTCATTAAGATATCATTGAATGATGTCTCTATGAGGGAATTGTTCAATATCCATAGGAATCTGCTGTATCAAAAATTTTCTTTCAATTTCAAGTGCCATAGTAAAGTATAAAGTATAAAGTAGTGAGTATAACGTATCATGTCTTAATTCTGTTTCAGTTTTTCACTTATTCTTTTGTGTTTTTTGTAGGAAAGTAAGTAATGGATTTTGAGCGCAAATGTTACAAAAAAGAGTATCCAACCAAGCGTAGCAAAGACAGAAATATTTGTATATTGTTTTTGTTGGGTATTCATAGTACTTCCACTAGCCAACGCTGCTTCTTCGAGTGAGGCATCCAAACTACTCAATTCACAGCCAACTTTTTGGAGAATAGATTTGAGTGCGTTCTGATAGGGTACTTCGGTGGTCGTATAAAAGTTTGCTAGCAATGCACATTCACCACTAGATGCAGATATTTTTTCTGCTTCTTGCGTGATTCTTCTAAACATCATAGGAGTGATTTTTTTGTTGAGAACTATTCATGTAGCTGATTTGAATGTGTAGCTACTTTCTGTTTTATTCGCTCCTCCATACGACTGAAGATCGGCAACCAAAATTTTGAGATCTAATGATTTGTTGATAGGAATCCATTTGCTTGGATAAAAAGTCAGATAATTTCCATTTCGTTTAAGGTTTTCAGATCCATAGAAATATTCATCTCCATCAAAATTTATGATAACACTACGTTTGTCTATTCATTTACCAATATCTTTGATATCAAAAATAAAATACTGATCCAAACCAATTTTTTGCTCGCTATCTTTTGGATAGATAAGACTAAGACTTGGCGGAATGACATCGGGGTCACATTCAACGACTCTAGCAAATTGAAGGTCAAATGATCCATCAAGAGGATATGTTTTGCTTGAAGTACTTGCAGAAGAGCCAGTCCCCAAAATTAAACTTTGTGGTTCCAAAGCGCTGCTTTTAAAGTTCAGCTGAAAAAAAGATTTTGCTTCATTGGAAGAAGAAAATGTAGGATTGGTTACTTCGAGAATAATTTTGTTATATTCTATTTTTGAGGTTACATTTTTGGTATTTACGGTTGGCAAGACACGAAGAATTTCCAACTTTTCTGGATTATAATAAAGTACGAGGGTAAATTTCGTGATTTTCTGTCCTTGCGGAGAAAAAAGAATATCAGCAGAATTGGTACATCCCGCATGAAATTGGTCAGAAGGTTGAAATCTTACATCAGAAAAAGTTGGTTGGAAACTGACTTTTGCTCATCGAGCACATCCAATCATAGTAAGTAATCAAACACATCATACTGCTAGTATGTTTTTTGTTTTTGTCATCAGCATAGCTAATGGAATAAAAGATATCTCCAGTATACAAATGGTAGGAAAAATATCAAATGAAAATAGAGGGAAAAAGCTATTGATTATAAGGGTGTTAAAAATAAAACACCCTAACCTTATTATTTAATACGTAGATTATAAAAAAATGGAGAAAATTCTAGTGAGTGGATCAATTGCATATGATTATATTATGAATTTGTACGAAAAGTTTTCTGATAATATTCTCAAGGAGCAATTAGAAAATTTGAATGTGGGATTTACTATTTCAAATATTCAAAAAAGTGATTGATGAACAGCACATAATATAGCATATAGCCTAGGACTTCTTTGATGTAAAAATGAAGTAATAATGCTTGCAGCAACGGGAAAAGATTTTACACCAGAAGAAAAATTTCTAAAATATATTGATTATTCTTATCTTTTAAAAGATACTGAGTTGTTTACTGCATGCGCATATATTATTACCGATTCTCAAGGTAATCAAATGACAAATTTTTATCCTTGAGCCTTAATGCAAGCGGTAAAACAACATATACCTCAATGAGATATATCATACGCTATGATTGCACCAAATGCAAAAGATGCTATGATAATGCAAATAGAAGAATGTAAGGAAAAAAATATTAAGTGTTTTTTTGATCCCGGACAGGCACTTACATTGTTTTGAAAAAATGATTTATTAAGAGTTATAGAAAGTACAAATTATCTTATATGTAATGAGTATGAATTTTGATTGGTTTTAGAAAAAACATGACTTTTACAAAATCAAATCGTAAAAATACTTGAAAAAATAATTATTACTTTAGGAAAAGATGGTGTAAGGTTAATTGATAAAGATTCAGATGTTGTCATTCCAGGACTGGTTGTTGAAAATGTTATAGATCCCACATGAGCATGAGATAGTTTTAGAGCATGATTACTTGCCTGACTCTTTAAATGACTTTCATGGGAAGATTCAATAAAAATTGGTAATGTGGTTGCTTCATATGTTATTACTTCTCAAGGTACATTAAATCATTTTTTTTCAAAAAATGACATAGAAGATAAACTCTATGAAACATATGGTAAGAAAATATCTTTTTAAATGGTAATTTGTATAAAATGGATTTTAAAGAAAAAATGTATAAAGTAAAAGATTTATCTCTCGCTGAATGGGGGAGAAAAGAAATTGAACTTGCTGAAGCTGAAATGCCTGGGCTTATGTCACTTAGAAAAGAATATGGTGCAGAACAACCATTAAAGGGTGCAAGAATCGCTGGATGCTTACATATGACAATTCAAACTGCAGTATTGATTGAAACATTGGTTGCTCTTTGAGCAAAAGTACAGTGGTCTAGCTGTAATATTTTTTCTACGCAAGATCATGCAGCGGCAGCAATCGCACAAGCAGGTGTTCCTGTTTTTGCTTGGAAAGGAATGAATCAAAAAGAGTTCAATCGATGTATAGAACAAACATTGTTTTTTGGTGAAAAACAAGAACCACTTAATATGATTTTGGATGATGGTGGAGATCTTAGTAATATGGTATTTGATAATTACCCAGAATTGGTTTCTGGAATCAAATGAGTTTCTGAAGAAACTACCACAGGAGTACATAGATTATATGAAAGAATGAAAGCATGAACGCTTCCTATTCCTGCAATCAATGTGAATGACTCAGTAACTAAATCAAAATTTGATAATAAATATGGTTGTAGAGAATCTCTTGTTGATGCGATTAGAAGAGCTACAGATTTAATGTTGGCATGAAAAATAGCTGTTGTAGCTGGATATGGTGATGTGGGAAAATGATCTGCAGAATCACTAAAAAATGCAAACATGAGGGTCATTGTTACTGAAGTAGATCCTATTTGTGCATTACAAGCTGCTATGGAATGATATGAAGTAAAAACTATGGATGAAGCAGTAAAAGAAGCAAATGTTGTCGTTACAG
>CAZKEK010000059.1:0-6471 GCA_964551805.1 uncultured Candidatus Peribacteria bacterium | reverse complement strand
GCCGTAGATAGTATCCAAAGATTTTTGGGAACTATTGAGATGGGGATTATTCCTCAAGTTATTGATACAGTAATTTATATCGACAAATGAGCTATTCAAGAAATATATACGCTTCAACTGACGGTGAAAGTACCTGAATGAATGGATTCCGATGATCTCGCAAGACCCGTAATCGTCGTAACTAGTTTTTTGACTAAACAAGTAGAATATGAAATCTATACATTTGGAGAACAACTTGTTGTTATGCCACTTGGGGGAACGAATGAAACTTGACGTATAACGAGCAAAAGCAAAAATGCTTTGTCTGAATACGCCAAAGAAAATATTAGTAAAAAACTTCAACAAATTTTGCCCTGTGATTTCTTGGTAAAAATTAAGTGATCTTCTGCGCTTGATCTCTATATCCCTGAATCAGCCAAAGGACGTATTATTGGAAAATCTGGAGCAAATATTAGTGCATTGGAAAAAACTATGGGACTTAACATCAATCTTAAAAGTTTTGATGTTCTTCCGCTCTTGGATGTTCCCACAGAAGTTACTCCTCCCCAAAAACATGGCATATTAGAAATTATCTTCCCAGTTGAATATGCCAACCAAAACATTTGTTTTCTTATCGGAGATGAGGTTGCTTACTTTACCTCTGATACTCGTGGAATCGTTGCTATAAAGAGCAAAGAACTTAGCAAATTGCTTATGAAAAAAGGATTTGTTTTGGTAGATATGAGTAAACTATAAGACAAATATTTGTCTCCCTTTGCAAAGGGAGAAGTCTCCCGATGAATTACCGGGACAAGCTCCAGACAGAGGGATTTATAAGACAAAATATTTGCTTTAAAAAAATCCTCCGGTACTTCGTACCACCCCTCCTTTACAAAGGAGGACAGAAAAAGAAAAAAAAACACCAAATTTAAAATTAATTCTTTTAGTTTTTCATTGTGTAGTATGAATAATTTCCATTTTGCAAAAATTATTGCTGGAGTATGACCGACATTAGCCAAAGAAACTGTGCTTTCCAAAGTCATCAATATGGTGGATGTTTTTAGAATTTCCTTGTCTGGTGGTTTTGATGATAACAACAAAAAATATATTGATACTATTATGAAATTGGACAATAGCAAAACCATCCTTTTGGAAACTAGATGATCTGATATTAGAGTAAAAAATGTCTTGGATATTAAGGTAAAAGCAAAACAAACCATAGAAATAGATTATTCTGAATATGCCCAAGAGCACGATAAGAAAATCTTTGTAGACGCTCCTTTTCTCGAAGAACTCAAAATCGGTCAAGTAATACATTTTCAGCAAAGTGGTGTCGTAGTCAAAGTCAAAGCGAACAAGGAACATGCTATCATGTGTGAGGTTATCGAATGAGGTTGGATCATCCAGTTTGATAGAGTTTTTTTCCAAAATTATGATCTTAAACTTCCTTTTTTGAGTGATAGAGACAAAAAAGATATCTTATGGGGACTAGAATATGGCGTACATATCATGGCACCTTCTGTAGTCAAAACTAGTGAAGATATTATTGAATTAAAACAATTTTTGACATCAAAAAACGCAGAAAAAATGAAGATTTTGGCAAAAATAGAAACTGAAGAAGCGTTGGACAATATAGATACTATTTTGGATATTTCTGATGGGGCGATTTTTGTTTTTGAAAAAATAGAAAAAGCAATGAAAGCGCGTAAACTTACCGAACACATGCTTGTCCAAAAATGTAAAGTTATAGGAAAACCAGCTATTGTAACGTTTGTATGAACATTTGAAAAAAACAAATATCAGCTTATCAACCAAACTCAACTGAAAAAGTTTTCTGCTATGCCAGTAGATGCATATATGCTTGATGTATTGCTTAGAGAAGATGATCCCCTCGATATGATTACTGAACTTTCTGATACGTTGGATTCCTTAGAACTCAAAATAACTCCACAAGAATTGCCTCGTTTTTATGCGAACAATGAATACATGGTCAGAGATTATATTATTTATAATGCACATAGAACTACCCAAGAGGTCGATGTAAGAGCTATGGTCTTGTATACAGAAAATGGATATTCTGCGGGAAGACTTTCCAGTCTAAGTCCTAGAGTACCTATCATTGCTTTTACCAAAAACGATGAAAATTATAGATATCTCAATATGCTTCGAGGAGTAAGATGATACAAAATTTCTCAATCATTTAGTTATGAAAATCTCAAAAGAATTGGAAAAGAAATGATTAGAATTATTTTTAAAGGAAATATTTCATTGGATGATAAAATCATCATCGTCCAGGTAAATGAGGCAATTACTAGCGAAAAAACTAGCATGATCAATGGATTAGAATTGTATAAATTTAAAAATATATAAATACACTCGTGCCCTACCAAATATCGGTAGGGTTTTTGTTTTTTCTTAAGGTTAATTTAAGGTGAAAAACTATTATCACTTTTGAATGAATCATTTATTCTTTTTTTTTGGCTATGAAAAAATTTTTTTCTATTGGTTTGTGATTGCTTACATGAATATTTTTGTGTTATGGTATAGGATATATTTTTTCTACGAGTACAACGGTAAATGCTTCTTCTAGTAGAATGCGCCAATTTTGATGAAGTAGAAATTTTGGATCGTGAGGAAGAATATTCTCATGAAATCAAATGATGTCGTGAAGCAGAATGATGTCGTGAACCGTGGGCAGTGGAAATTTTATGAAAGGAAATAGAAATGGAACGGGTAATTTTTCTGGAAATAGACAAGACAATGCAAGACCTACTACAGGAAAAAACAATTCTGCAGCCAGTATCCTTATGCAAGATGTATCACAAAAATAAATATTTTATTTTTTCTTTATCTTTTTCTCATGACGTTTATTACGATCAAGACTCGAATACAAGAACATTTTCTTTTAAAATATTTTTTTATCTGAATCGTATGATGAATACTTTTGGGATGGCGAATGCAATCTAGTAATACCACTACGACTACTAACGCAGCAGAATATATTGTAGCTACGGGAAACATACAAAATACTATTGAAGCGTATGGGACTATTGCATTGGTTGATGAACAAAAAATTCGTTTTAATCAACAAGGTGATGTCACTGCGGTCTATTTTAAAAAATGAGATACGGTAAAAAAATGAGATATTATCGCTGAACTAGACAAAAGCTCAGTAGAAAGCAATATTTTACAAGCAGAAATTGGCGTAGAAAATGCGAATCTCCAACTTGATGAAACACTCAATGGTGATAGATCAGCACAGATACTCCAAGCACAAAACAATCTTGATCAAAGCAAATTGAAACTCAATATTAGTCAGCAAGAGTATGATAATCTTGTAGAAGATCAAAATAACTCAGGAACAATTAGTGATACAGAAACGACACTAGCAACGATTAAATTAGATATACAAGATTACATTACTGCAGGAGAAAAAGTCATCAATGGACTTGATACTATTTTTGGCGTAAGTGATGCATACAAAAGATATAATGATGCATATGAAATTTATCTTTCTGCAAAAAATAGTGCGTACAAATCTGCAACGGAAAATTCTCTCCAAACAGCATATACAAGATTAGCCAATCTCAAAAATTATTTTAAAAGTCGATCAACTGATTCTGGTAACGACAAGGAAGAATTGCTTCAATGATTGGATTTGGCCAAAAGTATGTATGAATCTATCTATGCTACAAGTACCAACGCATATTCAGCACTCCAAAACAGTATAGCTGGGGTAGATTTGACACAAAACATGATAGACGGATTTACCAATGATGTCTCTAGTGATAGTAGCAAAGCAAAATCTACGCTCTCCGCTATATTAAATTCCAAAAACACTATTACTAAATTGTGAACTACTGAAGATGATAAAATTACGTTGGAATCAAAGGCTAATGAAATTACTAATTTGAAAAATACAATAACCATCCAAGCAAAAACTTTGGAAACCACTAAAAATGGAACAACAGACCAACAACTAAAAATAGCGCAAAATGGAATCAGACAAAAAGAACTTTCTCTAGAACAAGCCAAAAAAGATTTGGAAAATTTACAAATTATAGCACCGTTTGATGGAACGCTGAGAAAAATAGATTTTAAAGTAGGAGATAAAGTCACGTCTAGTGATGAAAAATATGTTTATCTCGAAAATCCAAATCTTGTAGAAGTAAGTATTTTGCTCGATCAGATAGATGTCGTCAACGTGCAACCAGGAATGAACGTAGAAGTAGAATTGGATTCTTATCCAGGAGAAACTTTTGAGTGAGTGTTGGGAGATATTGATTCTACGCCTACAACTACTAATGGTGTAGTTTCGTATACGGTCAAAGTAGCGATTGATAAATGAGAAAAAATAATGTATTCGTGAATGACTGCCAGTGTTAAAATTATTGTAGAAAATAAAGAAAATGTGATTGTTATTCCAACAACATACATCCAGTCATTGGGAGATACTAAATATGTGTTGGACAAAAATGATGCTCATATAGATATAGTAGGAGGATCGACTGATGGTACTATGACGGAAATTGTTTCCTGACTTACTGAAGGTACGATTATAAAAAAATCTATCATAAAAAGCTCAACGAGTTCTTCTAAATCATCATTTGCTATGCCAGGAATGGGTGCTAGTATGGGATGATGAGGTCGTCCTGGCAATTAGAAGTTTTACCTTTTGATAAAAAAATGGTTTTATTACATCTCAAAAATATTGTCAAAAATTATTATCTCTGAATTCAAACCGTGAATGTCCTCAAAGGCATACATTTGGAGATAAAAAAATGAGAATTTGTGAGTATTATGTGACACTCTTGATCAGGAAAATCAACACTTATGAATATTATTTGACTCCTAGATAGCACAACAACAGGAGAATATTTTTTTGAAGGTGATGATGTAGCTATGCTCGATAGTGATCAGCACGCCACTATTCGTGGAGAAAAAATAGGGTTTGTTTTCCAGACCTATAATCTTATTCCAAGAAAATCAGCACTTGAACAAGTAATGCTGCCCTTGGCATATCAGTGAGTCCCTAAACAAGAAAGAATAGAAAGAGCAACCAAAGCGTTGGAAAAAGTTGGCCTCTGACATAGAATAAATAATAAACCGAACGAACTTTCTGGAGGAGAACAACAAAGAGTCTCTATCGCAAGAGCATTGGTCATCAATCCATCTATTATTTTGGCTGATGAACCAACGGGAGCATTGGATTCTAAAACAGGAAATGAAATTATGGATATGCTAACTACCTTACATCAAGAAGGAAAAACTATTGTTTTGATTACGCATGAAAAAGAAATTGCTGCCTATGCAAAGAGAAATCTCTACCTGAGAGATGGAGTATTTGTAGAGAAAATTTAGTTTTTTGTACACAACGAATATGCAAATCCAAGAACATTTCCAAAATGCAATAACCGATCTCAGTAGAAATAAACTCAGAACATCATTGAGTATGTTATGAATTATTATTGGGGTGGTTTCTGTCGTAGTATTGCTCGCGATAGGAAATGGAACACAAAAAGATATCGTGAATAAAATTGAATCTTTGGGAACCAATCTTCTCACTATTTCTCCATGAGCAAGAAGTTGGAATGCACGTGGTGGAGGAAGTAGTAGTGAAGATGCTGTATTGGACGCGTGAATGGTCGAATATATTGAAAAAAATGTGAGCAATATCGATACGATCGCACCTAGTGTAAATGGAAGAAAACAACTTATTTATGGAACATTCAATACCAATGCTACTATCAATGGAGTAACTCCTGCATATCTTACGATCAAAAATTTAACCTTGCAAGCAGGATCATTTATTACTGATGATGATGTGACGTGACTCAAAAAAGTAGCTGTCTTGGGACAAACATTGGCAACAGATATTTTTGGAAGTGGAACGTATGCAATAGATCCTATTGGAAAAACACTAAAAATGGAAAATGTTATGGTAACCGTTGTTGGGGTTTTGGCAGACAATTCTAGTGCCAATGATGCACTATTTATTCCTATTTCTACCGCACAAACAAGAGTATTGGGAGTGCATAACTATTCTATTATTTCGCTTTCTGCATTGGACACGACAGTCGTAGACCAGACAAAAACCGATTTGGAATCGACACTAAAAACATATTTGGGACTGGGCGCGACTGATGCTGCTAATTTTACTGTACAAAGTCAGAGCGACATGATTACTACCGTAAGTAGCATTACGGGAATGCTGACTGCCCTACTTGCTGGTATTGCAGCTATTTCTCTTTTGGTAGGAGGAATTGGAGTAATGAATATTATGCTTGTTTCCGTAACGGAGAGAATCAAAGAGATAGGAATTCGTAAAGCTATCGGAGCACACAAAAAAGATATTCTTCTTCAGTTTTTGGTGGAATCTGTTTCCTTAAGTGTATTAGGATGAATTATTGGAATTATTTTGAGTTTTATGATTGTCTAAGATTTGAGATCAATAATTAGCTCCTGTGCTATTTCTATATATAAATCCTGTAT
>CAZKEK010000058.1:0-6667 GCA_964551805.1 uncultured Candidatus Peribacteria bacterium | reverse complement strand
GCTCTTCAAGGAGTTTTTTCGTGATTTTGGTTCAGATAGTATTCTTTTTGAAAAAATCTAACACTTCTTTTCGAAGTTGGTCTTTATATTCTTTGAGGATTTCTGCATCATTGATAAGGTCATATTTATTGATCAGAAACAATAATCTTTTTTCGATAACCAATTTTCCTTCTTCGTAGATAAACAAGGTAATCATACCCTTATCTTCTTTAATTTGGACTTCTACTGCCTCAGGATTTATACTAAATTTTGTACGTGTATAGGTAATAATTTCCTCCAACAAGTCAGGAATCTCTGTAATTCCTTTGTCATATCTAGAAATATCTCCAATCAGACAAAATACTCTCGCTTTGAGCACATGACGGAGAAACGCATTTCCCAATCATTTCCCTTCTGCTGCACCTTTGATAAGCCCCGGAATATCGATGACATTGAAATGAGTATCTTGTACCGTAACTGATCCAAGGTTTGGAATTAATGTCGTAAATGGATAATCAGCTACTTTGGCTTTGGTATTTGAAATACTATTTATCAGACTGGTTTTCCCAACGCTCGGTGTACCAATCAATGCCACATCGGCAAGAAGTTGCAACTCGAGAACTATTTCTTTTTTGTGTCCTGGCTCTCCAAGCAGACAAAACGTAGGATATTGATGGACAGAATCTTTGAAATGAATATTCCCAATTCCTCCTATACCTCCAGATACTGCTGTCCACTGTTCTTTATCTTTGGTAAATGTATACAAAATCTCATTGGTTGCTTTGTCTCTAATTAATGTCCCTACCGGCACTTTAATAACCAAATTGTCTGCATTGGCTCCATATTGATCTCTTGATCTTCCTGGTTCTCCGGGCAATGCTTTAAAAACGGTTTTGTATCTATATGCTTGCAAGGTATTTTCATCTTTTGCTGCTTCTAAGATAACTGATCCTCAGCATCCACCATCTCATCCTGATGGTCCACCAAAAGGTACTCCATTTTCTCTTCTTCAGGTAACGGTTCCATCTCCTCCTTTTCCGGATTGTACACGTATAGTTACTTCATCATAAAAACGCATGTTTTTTCTCAAAAACTAAAAACTGACCAAATTCGCCCAATGCTTAGCTTAAGCTAAGCGACAAAAATTGCGAAATACTATTTTTTACTATATATAGTGTACTAAAGTCCTAGAAAAAAACAATTAGAAAAAAAGCTTGCTCTGGAATCAGAACAAGCCCTTATGATTATATAAATGACTTAACGATTTCTCGCTGCTCTAAATCTGTTAGCAGCGCTTTTTGCTAATTTACTACGTTCAACATCTTCAAGTTTTATGAATGATGTGCTTTCATCACCATGCATAACATCGACTGTTTTTGTTAATCCATTTGACTCTCTACTCATATTGGGAACATCAACTTGTTCTGTGTCCCCGCATGCAATCATTTTGCAATTTTCACCAGCTCTTGTGATAATGGTTTCACACTGACCTGTTTTTAAATTTTGAAATTCATCTACAATTACAATTGAATTGGGGTAAGTTGCTCCTCTAGTAAATGCCATCGCTTGTATAATCACCTTATGTCCAAGCACCATTCTTATAGAGGCTCCTGTGTTGGTTGTTTGACGTGTTTTTGTAACTGCATTGGAATTTTCCACTACAGCTTTTTTTTGATTTCCTGACTTTTTTTTTGTCTGTAATGGTACGTTTTCATGTTCATCACCTCCGCCATTTAATTCTTCTATAAAATCTAAATTTCCCATAAGTCCAGACATATAAGGTGATATCTTGTCTGTCGCATCTCCTGGCACAGCACCCATATCATCATCACCAGCAGCAACCATTGGACAGGTTATTATCATTTTTTTGTATCGATGTGGATATTTATCCATAAGATAAAACCCAGCAGCTATTCCTAAAAGAGTTTTCCCTGATCCTGCCAACCCATCTAAAAGAATAAGGTTAATATCGGGATCTAAAATAGCATCTACACAAAATGCTTGTCCCAAATTTAGTGGTGTTACATTATATACAGTAGTTTTATTTACTTTTCTGATAGTTTTCATATCAGAAGAAATCTTTACTTCACAGCTCTTAGAACCCTCTTCTTCTTTTAAAACCAAGTACTTGTTTGGATAAAACAAATTTTTGATTTTTTTTGAAGCTATACTATTCAATCTTGTCAGAGGGATACAACCTTGACTCACCTCATGAATTACACTTTTGATCCTTTTGTTAATGATTACATTATTTCCAAGAAGTTCATCAATATCGAGTTGATCGTTTTTGTAATCCTCTACATTAATACCTAATAGGTGTCCAAACATTCTCAAACTTTGATCTTTTGTAACCAACACAATATATTGCTGTTTGTCTAAAGGTTTTTTTTGTTCCTCTTCCATAAGATAGAGGATACCATTTAATAACAAACGATCAGAATTGTCAGGAAATGAGATTAATTCATCCTTTAATGGCTTCATATCTGCCATATAGATTTTAAATGTACCTAGTCCTTTTCCTAGGGACATACCTTTGATTAGTAGTGATTCTTTTTTTTCTAAAGAAAGATCTCTCTTTTTATTTTCTCTTTTAGTTTTTGTTGTTCCTTCATTTTCAGCCTTTTTGTTTGCTACAAAATAAAGAATTTTTTTAATTAAAGAACGTGCAGATTTCTTTTTTACTTTGAGCTTTTCAAATTCTTTAGCTGAGGTAAAAAACATACCTACGTCATGTTCTGCAAATCGCCAAAAACAAGTATCATCATATAAAGGCACATTTGTGTCTAATATGTATTTGATTTTTCTTCCGGCGAGTGTTTTTACTTTTGTTTTTACTTTTGTTTTTACTTTTTTATTAGAAACGACTTCTGTCTGTTCTTCTTTGTCCTGATGGACTTTTTTTTCTGTACTCATAATTTTATTTTTTTAAGTTTATTTTTTGTTTCCTTTAAATAAAACCATACATATTCTATCAAAGAAAGCAATACGAGTTTTTACAAAATATCGATATTGGTAGAATTAAAATACCTGTTGATTTTTGTTGGTGTATATGTATAAGTTCCGCTGATATTATTGTGGGTGAATAGCTCAATTGGTTAGAGCAGGTCCCTCTTAAGGACAAGGTTCGGGGTTCGATTCCCCGTTCGCCTAATGGAACGAAATATATTTTGAAATATATAAAATCACGATAAAAGTCGTGATTTTTTTATTTAATAATAATTATCATATCAATTCATATAATGTATTGACATTTATAATAATATATGTATTATTAACACATTTAATCATAATATAATCATGAAAAAAAATACTTTTGCATTTATAAAAAGAGATTCCATATATAATTTTGAATCATTTTGTAATGATCGTCAAAAAACAAATCAAGATATAATTGAAATTTTTGATGGACATGAGGATCTTTTATTAAATTGATTTACTGAACTATCTTGAAAAATATGATATCTGTGAGATATAAAAGACAATATACCATTTTTTCTTGAAACATGTAAGAGATTAAATATTAAGCCAAATAATTACGATTTGAAGAGTATCTTAACAATAAATTACAATCTTATAAGAAACTATTTTAGGAATCATATTTTACTCAAAAGTATTGTCAAAAACGATAGAGATGTTGGTTTTTTAAAAAACATTATCATACAACACATATTACCTATAACTAACCTCATTTATGAAGAATACTGAGAGAATATGAGGAAAGATGTTCAAAAAATAGAAAAAAGCAAAAACATTTATGATATGATATATAGATTTGAGATTTTACTGAACAATATTTGAAAATATCTTAATTCAAATGAAAGTAAGATATGAAAAATAGAATGAAAAATAGATTTCAATGAATTTCTAAACAGAACAACTTCATTGCATTTAGACAAAACTAAAGAGCATTTAAATACATTTCACATGGTGCTCAATGAAATAAAACCTATAGATGAATCTATTCAGAGTTTTTTACTCTATTGATCGATAGCAAAGAACAAAACGAAAGCGACTAGCGATATGCTCGATTGAGTACTTATCATAAAAAATGAACTCATAGAAAATCTTAATGATTTTAAACGTACATTAAATAGTATAGTTAAAGCAAATACGAGTTTGATAAATAGAAGTAAGATTATCTAAAACATCCTTTTCATTATATGTTTGAGCATGATTTAAGTTCAATGTCTCCATACTATAAAATAACTTTCAATAATAATTTCAAGCCAATTGCATGAAAAAATATAACAAATATAGATTGATTTTTAGATCAAGAACATGATATCTATTTTTGAAGATATGCCTTTATGAATACATTTCAAAAACTCAGAAATGAGGGGCGAGCTATTCTTTCAAAAAATGATGCTGATTTAGAAAACTTTTACAGAGAATTGAAAGCATTTATGAAAAAATGATTCATACTCTGAGCGTTGGCAACTCAAGGAATTTTTATCGATGAAGATCAATGTGTCAATTTATTTAAAATAAATTTTCCTGATTTAGAACAATGATTTACAAAAATACTATCATCACTTGAAACTCAAATGAGCCATGCAGAGATGAAAAACAATATACCCTGAATACTTGATTTTTACTCCGCTACAATAAAACATGTCTATGAGCTATAAAGAACTTCTAAAACAAATGCAGAATGAATCAAATAATATTTTTCTGGTTGAAGAATATGAAATGGATGAGATTTGAGAAAAACAGTGAATTGAAAAACTTTCTAATATAGTAAATGAAGTATCGAGAAAAGAATCAAAAAAAATCATCGAAGAAATTAAGAATGAAAACTATTTTCCCATAGAGACTCTTTGAAAACTTGAGATATTTTCTATATGAAGTTGATATGAAGAGCAAACTATTAAAAACTTACAGTTTTGATATAGATCCTGTGATTTTTGAAAAAGAATTGATTTACCTTTCTTTTATATTTCAATTCCAGTAGCTGATAGAGAAGCATGACTAACAAACTTACTGGATTCAATCGATGAAGAAATTTCACTATTTTGATATCCAAAAGATAAAGTGATTGTAAACATCTTTAATGACTGATTAGATCCAATAGACAAAACCATATTGAAAAATTATCAATTTAAGACAAATATTTGGAATAGCGACGATCAATTGAATTTTTTAAATGAACAATACCCTAAAATTTTACTAACAAGCATCTATTGAAAATTGATTACAAATCCGCCTAAAGAAAGTTGAAATTGGTCTCTTAAATGATCTTGAGTAGTAATGAATATAGCAAGATTGGTATTAAATAAGATTATAAACGAAAAAAATAGTTTAATTCGATTTATTGACAGTGACCAAGAATTTTCAATACTTATTAAGAGAAAATGATATTTTGAAAGAATACCACATGCGTTTAGTATATTTCACTCTTATGCATATATCTTTAATGATCATAACGTCAATATTGCAACTTGAAAGGTTGTTTGAGATCCTGCATTTTCTGCAACACAAATGATAAGAACACAATTATTGGACCTATATCATATACATGAGACAAAAAATCTCGACCTTAAAAACAATAATTACTATCATGAGAATAGATCTTATAACGATTTAGATTTCTTCTCAAGAGATGTAAAATCTAATTTTTATGAAGCTGGTTTTCCTTATTTACCATATATGGAAAAGAAAAAAAAAAGAGTATCATCCATTTTATAACATTCTCTTTTGACATCATGTCACAAGACCTATGGTATATCATATAGGGAATCACTCGTTAGATAAAAATGGGTTCATTGAAAAGAACATCTGAATGGGAAACATAATACGACCATGAAATGTAGTTCTTAGAAAAGATATGCTAAAATATCCAACGCCTTTCGTCTGTAACAAAATAAGACTTCATTGACCAATTTTCTGATATCTATTAGATAAAATGAATGAAAACATATATACGGTTAATATTCCCTGCTATCATAAAAGAGTAGCAGATCCATTTAAAAAAACACAAGAATATAGATGATGATTAGCTTATTGAAAAGAATATATTAACTTATCAAATTTACGGATAAAACAAATAGAAGGGGACATCATTTTATCCTATTTCAAAGAAAAGTGATTTAATTGGAATGGTGAATTCGATAAGGATCTTTTTGCTCAACTTTATAAAAAAATAGTAGATATTAACATTCAAAGTATTAATGAAGTCAAAAAACTCATCTCAAAAATAACAGACATATCAAAGGACACTGAGTTCTTACTCTGATCTATCAAAGAGTCTCTTGATTCAATAAAATTACAGAATTTAAATGAATTAGAACACAGTGCTAAAAGCATTACTAATAATATAAAGAACTTAGATCTTGATCTAAAAAACTGGTTTAATCTAATAAAATCATAATATGATAAAATGAATAGACTTACATTCTCATTTGGAATGAAGCATCCCTCTGAAAACAATAAATGAAATTAGAAAGGGAAATAGGAAAGAAAAAATAATAAAGCAACAGCTAAATTGATTGCCAGAATTTTCTAAATTTTTTTGAGAAGTCTCTAGGAGTCTTCAAAAAGAGAAAGATTTCGAGAAGGCAACAAGAGAGTTTCTAATAGACCAGTTCAATAACTGAGTTGTATACTCTGAATTTAGGATTGCCCCCTATCATCATGTATTTTGGGGCTGAAAGTCATTTGAAAAAATAATAGAATCAATAAAAAAAGGAAT
>CAZKEK010000057.1:0-6695 GCA_964551805.1 uncultured Candidatus Peribacteria bacterium | reverse complement strand
CAACCTCAAAGATTTGTTCCAGCCTGTAGAAGCGGAGCAAACCTGCGATGATGGGCAGTTGAAATTGAACTTTGAATCCTGTTGACATAAATTAAGAGACACTTGTGGTAAAATACTTAAAATTAAACTAAAGTAAATCAATCATATGATCGTTGTAATTAAGAAAGAAGAACGGATAGAAATTACAATTCCTAAAAAGTTCTCAGAAAAACACATAGGTTCATTTATAAATGATTTGTATGATTGTTTAGAAAAGTATCCTAATTATTCTTATAATTTTGATTTCACCCATACAGAATGGATTGCAAATCAAAATCTCTTGCTATTATCTGGTCTAATCAAATACTTATACAACTCAGGAAAGAATTTACATAATTCAGGGAAAAAGCTGAATATAAAACTATTACCAGATGGATACAAAGGTTTAAATAAAAGAAAAGTTGAAGCAGTATGTGAGTTGTGGTACACTTGGCAGTTTATCAATATTTTTGACAAAGAGAAATATGATTTCGCCAATTATATTGAAAGATTTGGGAATGACACTTTGGAGACACTTTGTAAAGAATATAAAGTCACTATAGCTATTTATAAAAATAAATTAAGTTTAGACTTGTATGATAATCAAATTAGTGTTATTCCTTTTGTTTCGTTGAATTATATAGAGAATGCTCGCTATGAAAACACTATGAATGCTCAATTAAAACCAGTATATGATTTAAATAGTGTTATTAACAAACAGCTGAAGGAAAAAAAATGTGAACACCCATTTGTTTCAAAAACATTAAGTGCCATCATTACAAAAGAATTATATGATAATTTTCTAGATCATTTTGTAAAACAGAAATCAATTTTTCAGTGTAATCAAGATTGGGCTTTTATGAGCATCTCCTTAAAAAGGGAAAGAATTGAAGACGATCAAGAATTATTTAAGTCTAATTTCAATAATGAAGAAATTAGGCAATCAAAATCTTTTTTCTTTGAAGATAATAAATACAAAAATGAAAATTTAATTCAATTTTCATTTTTAGATTTTGGAGCAGGCATTGTTGAAACATTGAAAGAACAATATAAAAAAGAGAATAAAATTGAAATACTGGATTTATTTACACAAATAGATGATAATGATGTTTTGAAGTATGCATTTAAGCACAATTCATCTCGTAATCCCATTTTAGATAAATATGAAAAAGTCAATAAATATATCCCTAGAGGTCTGTATGATTTATTAGTAATTGTAAAAAGATATAATGGATTATTAATTGCCAGAAGTAATTATGGTAAAATACTATATAATTTTTCCGAGGCAGATAGTATTGAAAATTCATTTTCAACTTTTGATAAAGAAAAAAAAGAGTATTTTCCAGGTACATATATAACAATTTATATACCTGCTTGGAAAAAGACAGAAGATTTTGACAAATCTGTTATTCAGCCAGAATACTATTCTTTAAGTATCAAAAATAAGCCAAAGAAATCATTTAATATAAATTTATTTTCATTAGAATCTGAACTTAGTACTAATCCTGATATACGTTATAAACAGCTTATTGAGAAACTATCATATCAGTTAGATTATAACGAAGATAACAATCAATTAACATATATTAATTTTTTTGGCGTCTCGGATAGAAGTATAATAGAAAAAACCATTTTTTTTCTATTAGGTAATTATGAAATAAATACTCATAATAGTATTGTAATTGTTTATCCTCCTTCAAAAGATATAATTCAAGAAATTAATAATGAAGTTTTAACGTTAGATGGAGATAATGTTATTCAAGATTTTAAAATAAATCCTATACCTGTAATATACTTTGACATTGAGAAAAAGGAGATTGATTTAGAATGGATTGGTGTTTTTAGCAAAAAAGATAAAAAGAGTTTAAACAGTTTGCTTTATGAGATTTACTCCCTAGCAATAACCGATTTAGAAGATGGTTATAAGGCTATTGGCAATACAAATAGAATTGATACATTTGGTAATTTTTCATCTAGATTACCTATTGCTAAGACACTACTAAGTTATTATGAGAAATATGAAACAGTTTTAATAGAAACTGCAATTAATGAATTTAATTGCATGAAAGAAAGTGGAATTTATTTATGTAATGGGACATATTATCAAGATTGTTTTCTACAATTAACAGATGTTTTGAATAGCAAAAAATATGGAATTATAATACCATTGTTTTTGTTGAATAAAATAGAGTTGCATGTCAAAATATACAATCCAGAAATAAATAATTTAGAGGAGGAGGTGGTTTTCATTGCAATTACGGCAAGTAGTCATAAAATACTTAAATCAATATTATTTCAAAAAAACGATAGCAAGAAACAATTTATAAAGAAAGAAAATTGTCTTTTACTTGACAGTTACATTGATTTTGAAAATGAAATAAAGGGTAAAGTAAAATCTAACACAAATTATATATTAGTCTGTGATGCAATAGCCACAGGTAAAATGACAAAAAAACTTGATACAATTATTTCTGAATATAATTCTAAACTAATAGTAGTTGCTGTAATTGTCAACACACTGGATGATAATTTTGAAACATATAATGAGTTTAAGGATAAATTTATTGATACTAATAAATTTATTGAATTATATAAAAAGCCTATATTAAAATTAAAGAAAAACAGCCTTAATGATGAACAAAAAAAGAAAGAATTGATACGTATAAATCCGTATACTAATATTCCTATTACATTATCTGAAGATGTTACATTTAAAGACTCTGTTTTGCTTACAAATAAAGAATTTTTAGAGTGCATTGAAAAAAACGATATAGATATTAGATTTAAGTTGTTCAATAATCTAATACATCCATACTTTTTTAGAACTGCCGAGATATTACAAAAAGAAAAAGAAAAAGTCAAAAATCGCGAATTTACATACTCATTAATCTACAAAATTTTTGAGAAACTCAAAGAAAAAGAGGATTATGAAGATGCGAATTTCATTTTTTACCCCAAAAACTCTGATATTGAATGTTTAGAAATTGAGCAATTGCAAATAGAAACTAAAATATTTGGAAAAGGTGGAGTGAAATATTTTGAATTGGAAAGATATAATCCCGGAAACGGTTGGAAATTTCCTCACACTACAGAATATTTTAGAAATGAAATAGAAAATAATGTAGTAATGATATTGGACGATGGTAGTTGTTCGGGTGATTCTTTATATCAAATGGTGAACGAATTATCATATCACAAGCCAAAAACAATAAATGTATTATCAATTATTGGCAGAGTTGAAGACCATAGAAGAGAATTTTTCTCTAAAATTGAAACTATAAAAACCAAAATCAAAGATAATAAATCAGGAGTATATAAGATTGAAGATATTAATATACATATTTATTTTGGAACACATTGGCATATTCCAACTTTTCACAAAGAAATAAATCCATATAGAGAAGAATATGATTGGGTAAAGAAAGTTCTAGAAATTCAAAATACACCTAAACAAATATGGACTTATGCGAATAATATAAAAAATGAAATAACTCCAAAAACCGATGAAGAACTAAAACAGAATATTGTTGATAAAGAAAATATTGATTATAAGTATTTTCCAAATTCAGATGATTCAACATTAGAAACAAAAAAAGAACTATTAAAAATACGTGATGAAATAGGGAAAATAATAGGTTACCGATTTTACAAGGAAAGTTTTGCTTGGTTTACCGATTTTATTAATAAGACTGATGATACAGACTTTGCAAACAAAGATACAAACAAAGACATAGAACACCTATTCATGTGTCTCGTTTATGAACCGTATTTGTATAAAAGTATTATTCAGATAATTCCAGAAATTAAAGAATTGATGTACAATTTTATCGAATCTTTCATTTTTAAATCGTTGAATATTAACGCTCACCTTAATTATAAATGGAGAAAAATAGATATAGTTCATTTATATTTTATAGCATACTCTGATAAAAGTCTTGTGAAAAATTTGACCGTAAAAAGATTTGAAAAATTGACAGAGTTTATTGGTTACGAAAAAATCGACTATGTTTTATTTAAGATTCTCTATTATTCACCCAAAAACAAAGAAAATTACAATGACATTTTTAAGGAATTTCGAAGAATAATCGGTAATTATTCTTCACATGCAAATAAAAAAATAAATTTATTTAAGTATTTTATATCTTCAATTCCATACGGAGGAACATTTGAAGAGACAATTGATTTTTTAAAAGATGAATATCGGAAAATTCTAAGTACTTCTCCTGAACATAAAGAATCGATAAGTGCTAAATTGGACTCAGCAGCTTCTAACATAGATACATATATAAAGAATATTAATTCTATAGATAAAAGTATTTTTGTTGAAGTAAAAGAAGATTTAGAACATGTGATAGTTGTTTTAGGAAAAATACTAACATTAACTGATAAATATCAAGCATACTTTTCTAAATATATAACTTGGTTTGAACAAAATGATAATTCCCTTAGAAGCAGATACAATTCAATTTGCAATTATATTGAAGATATTGAAACTATGGGTATTGATGACATGAACAAGATGCTTAAACACGTTAGAGATATAAAAGGGAGATTTTGTAATAATACTCTTGCCCCTTACAATATTTTTCGCAACCCATATACGTTAAATATTGTTGAGGTATTCACAAGTCAGAAACAAGAATTTTTAGATATAGAACCCGATTATAATATTGAATTTCCATATGATGAACAAATATCCATAGTATTTCCTCAATATATTTTAGAAGAGATAATTATTAAGGGCTTACTTAATAATTTTAAAGAATACGCTGACAAGAATCACCCAATTACCATTAATATAATAAAAGATAATTTTTACATGACAATGGAAATTAAGAATCGAATAGCCAAAAACTCAGCTAAAGAGGGTAGTTATATTGGTACTCATTTAATAAAAAAACTCAATGATTGCCCAAATAAAATTTTTGAATATGATAATAATGATAACGATAGAGATAAACAGTTTTTTATTCAGACATTAAAATTTAAAAAATTAGAAATATGAATACAAAGGAAATAATAATTTTATTTTGGGATAACCAAGATAACTTTCAATTGAGAGACACACAAATAGGTTTAGGTCTTCGTAATAATCAAAGTTTAAAATACAAGAATGTTTATCAATTTTACAGTGAATCTGAATTTGATAAGATTCTAAATGAACTAAAAGATGATGATTTAATATTAATTTTAGTTCACGTAGATAGAGGAAATAGTGATATAGGAGCAAAAGAATTTAAACTAACAATTGAAGATGGTCGAACAGTACCAGAAGAAAAATGCAAATTAATTTCAAAAGGTGGGGGAACAGGTGTGTATGATTATGATGGCATATCCTCCGCAATACAAACAGGTAAAATTACTCCGTACAATAAAAAACAACTTTTTGGTAATGGTGATATTACCGAAAAAAGTGACATTACCAAATTCCCTCATTTTGATTATGCAGTTATTACAGCATTATATGAAAATGAATTTGAAGAAGTCGAAAAAATATTTGATTTTGAAGAAGATGACATTAGAACAGGAACAACAATTTATAAAGTCGGAAAATTAAAAAATACTGATATAAAAGTTGTCGCCAGTTTTGCTACTAAGACTGGAATGATTGAAGCGTCTATTATCGCTACAGAAATGATAAATATGTTTACACCAAAATATATATTTATGCCTGGGGTCTGCGGGGGTGCTAATAGTACAAAATTTGGAAGTGTAATAGTCGCTGAAAAGGTTTTTATATTTCAAAAGGGGAAAGTGTCAGATTTAAAAGAAATTACAGATAATGGAATTCAAAAAACCAAACTATTATACAACAAAAAAGAATTTGATAAAAGAAAGTTAACAAATTCTGATGGCGAAAAAATTAATATAATCATAGAAAAATTCGAACATGAATCTGAAGTAATTGAAATCGACACAGAATTATCAACTTTATTAAAGCCAATATTGAAATCTATCAAAAATAAAATCAATGAACCTTATAAATTAGAATCTGAAAAAATTGAAGTACAGTTAGAATCAATGGCTTGTAGTATGATGGTTATTAACAAAGAAGATTATTTTGACGATACTATTTTGCCTATTGATAGAAAAACAAAAGCGGTAGAAATGGAAAGCTACGGTGTGGCAAGAGCTGCGAAAGTTGCCAATGGAGGAAAAACAAAGTTTTTAATATTCAAGTCTGTCATGGATAAAACACAACTAAAAGATGATGACTATAAGAAAAAAGCAGCATACACTAGTGCCCAGTTTTTGAAACATTTATTAGAAAGTAAAGTTTTATAGAGCTTATAAGCTAATCATAACAGCCAAAACTCGTGAATATCTAAGATTAAAAAATTGAAAGCGGTCAGGCAAGCCTGTAAGATAATTACAGGCAGCTCCGCAAGACAATCCACGGCAGGCAAAAATCCTCACCCCTTTTCTCCAGCTCGCTGAGCTTGTCGTAGCGGGGCTTGCACAGTCTTTTTGCCTGCCTCCGCGCAATCAACCCTGCTGTTGTTTTTTTCTGTCACACTTTTTGCAATCCCCGCATAGTTGGCACATTGCTTTTTCTCGTTCCTCAAAAAAATCAATATGCCAATCCACCCTCAAGGCAAAAAAGACGTTTGCACTCCAACCACCGCCACCGTGCTGCACTTGCGCCAGAAAAAAAACAACTCAAAGCTATTATACAT
>CAZKEK010000056.1:3674-6763 GCA_964551805.1 uncultured Candidatus Peribacteria bacterium | reverse complement strand
TGGAACTGATGTCTTGAGGGCATATGAAATGTTTATGGGACCATTTGATCAATCAATTGCTTGGAGTACCAATGGAATCAAAGGAATCAAAAAATTCTTAGATAAAATAATTTTGCTCAAAGATAAAATAAGCGAAGAAGAGGAAAATAATGAAACTAAAATTATTATGAATCAATCAATAAAAAAATTAACTGAAGATATCGACACGTTCAGATTCAATACGGGGGTTTCACAGCTCATGATCCTCGTAAACCACTTAACGGATTGTCAAAATATTTCAAAAAAAACTTTTGAAAACTTGATAATTTTGGTATCGCCATTCGCGCCACATCTCGCAGAAGAACTTCGAGAACAATTGGGAAATGAATATTCTATTTTCACAAAAGCTACATGGCCAAGTTATGATGAAAGCTGTCTTGTAGCAGACAACGTAACTATCGCTGTGCAAGTAAATGGTAAAGTCAGAGGAACTATTTGTATCAACAAAGAAGCAGAACAACAAGAGGTTATGGACATCGTTCATGCTGATCCAAAACTCGTTGCACGACTTACCACTGAACCAAAAAAAATTATTTACGTGAAAGGAAAGATTTTAAATATTGTTGTGTAATATATGCAACGAATATGGATAGGTTTATTGTGTCCAGCTCTTCGAGCGATAAGTAACTATATGGATAAATATCTTTTATCAAAATTTTTTCAGGAAGAAAAAAATCTTTCTATATTACTTATTTTTTCATCAATTATTGGAATCGTCCTACTTCCTTTTATTTTCTTTTTTGCAGACAATGTGTTTGCTATAAGCACTATCAATAAACTATTGATGATAGGAGGTGGTGCAATATATATATTTTCTCTGATTCCTTATCTATATGCACTTAACAAAGATGATGCTTCTAATGTAGTACCTCTCTTTCAAATGATAGCACCAATATCACTTATTCTCTGATATTTTTTATTGGGTGAATCATTGAACACTCATCAATTTATTTGATTCATTATTATTTTTATTTCAAGTTTTTTCTTATCTCTAGATATTACCCATAAGATAAAATTTAAATATCAAACATTTTTAATGATGCTTGGCTCCTGTATTTTGATATCATTGAAATATATTATCTTTAAACGAGTTGATATACAAGCAACATTCTGGACAACAGCATTTTGGGAATATATATGATTTGGACTTGTAAGTATTATTCTCCTCTGTATACCGTGATATGCAAAATCTTTTCTTCGTCTTTTCAAAAGAAATAAATATACAATGATCTGATTGAATGCAGTAAATGAAATAATAAATGTTGTTGGTATTATAATTATGAATTATGTTTCTGTCATTACTTTCGTTTGATTAGCGCAACTTATGAACGGTTTCCATCCAATATTTATTTTTATTTATGGAATCATTTTAACATTATTCTTTCCAAAAATCGTGAAAGAAAAATATTCAAAAACAATAATCATACAAAAAATAATTTGTTTTGCTTTAATGATTTTTTGACTCTATCTTTTATAAAAGAGCAAATAAATACGTTTTACTTTTACTATTGAAAATGGCAGAAAAAAAGATTTTTCTCTTAATGCCATGATCTAGTTCTGACATAACAAACAAAAAATATCTTCTTCAATGAACATTTTGATTGGTAGATTATCAGTGAATGAAACTCTTATGAGCTTATGGTTACTGTACGGAAGGTAAGGAAAAAGCTGAAAAGAAGATGAAAACCATTGCCAAACACATCAATAAAAAAATAAGTGAGATACAATAAAATATATTATTCTACAATCAATGTTTTTGTATTTTTTTTCGCCGAGTAATATAATATTTCTGCATAACATCATGGCAATCTAACACATCCATGAGATATTTTTCCTCAGGTTACTCTTCATTGATGAATAAAAATATTTCAATGAACTTGTAATGAATATGGCATAGGTGCATTCCTATATTTTGAAGACCTTTTGTTTACAATTTTTTTTTGAATCTCAAACAATCATTTTTTGGTTCTGTTTCCTTTACCAATAGAAGCATATGTTCACAAAAATAATTTTTTGTCTTTGAAATACAGGAGCATATATTTTCCATCCGTATGTTTAGTAACGACAATCAAATCTTCCACATCAGACAACTTTTCTCTATACGCATCAAATTTTTTATCTTCGAGATACGTAGACAAATCATGTGATATTGAGTTGGCAATGTCGTCGTAAACAAGAGGAAAAGCGACAGTATCCAGTTGATTAATTGTTTTTTTATTATTTCCATATTTAGGATTATATTTTTTCATAATAGTCTGATATTGGTTATATCCTAGATATTCTCATATATTTCTTTTGGTGTCTTTCATAGCTAGTGGTGTTTTCAGCAATTCTTCGGACAATCTCCCTACAACAAAAATAGAATCTGGATCAATATTTTGTATTGATAACGAATCTTTGGATGCAATCATAAATGGGTGTATCTCGCCTTCATGATTATTTAAATTGTTTGCTAATTCTATTTGTTTACTTTTTTTTTCATGATCTACTCCCTGAGTATTGGTAGAAGAATCCAAAGGTAACATAGAAAGCGCACCTGCTAACCCTAGATATTTTATATTCATTCACAAAATTTTTAAGCTATAAATAATTTATCGTTCTCTATGTAGTATACTGATAAACCAAAAATAATGCAAATATTTACGCTTGCAAATACAAAGAAATCTACTACAAGCATTACACTATAGATAATGGAAGGTTGGCAGAGAGCCAACGAAGTGAATATTCAATAATCAACATCGAAGCTTATATCTACTTGAATGTTGGTAGAGAGCGAACGAAATGAATACTGGATAACTAACGTCGAATCACATAGCCAATCAATGGTTGGTAAAGAGCGAACGAAGTGAATACTGGATAACTAACGTCGAATCACATAGCCAATCAATGGTTGGTAGAGAGCGAACGAAGTGAGGTCCGCTGAACAGCGGACGTCGAAATGCGCGCAATAAAAAAATATGGAAGGTTGGCAGAGTGGTCGATCGCGCACCGTTGGAAACGGTGTTTACCGCAAGGTAACGGGGGTTCGAATCCCCCATCTTCCGAGATAT
>CAZKEK010000056.1:0-3574 GCA_964551805.1 uncultured Candidatus Peribacteria bacterium | reverse complement strand
AAAAAATTATTTACAAACACATACGGGTTCGTTCCGCTAAAGCGGAATTCAATCCTCCCATCTTCCGAGATATAAAAAATTATTTACAAACACATACGGGTTCGTTCCGCTAAAGCGGAATTCAATCCCCCCATCTTCCGTAAGCAGATTTCACAGTAGTTACCTGTGATTTTTTTTATCAAAAAAAAGTTGGTCAAAACAACCAACTCTTCTATAATTATACAAACCACGCCTTGAGATATTTTTGATTAGAAAATTTTCTATCCCAAAACTGATAATGCTTTTTTTCTTCGTCATAAATACCAAATTCCTTTTGTTGGTAATCTTCTGTACTAATTTTTTTCTTTTTATAAAGTTCTAAGAAATCTTTTCTTAAAATTCCACCCTCAGAATAAGGGGCTAGAGGATATAATGTATCCCAACCTATAGGAAAATTTAAAACTTTACCAAACCGTAAAAACTTTAATATACGATAAGGCAAATACCAAAGAAGTCTGATTACATTAATCATAAATTTTTTCATAATTTCACTCCACATTTTTATGTTAATATTTTTTTATTTCTATGTCTACTATACATATATGGTATTTAATATCAAGCTCACTGAAAGTGAGGCAATACAACATTTTACTCTGAAGTGTATGATAAAAAAAGGCCTTCATTTGAATATCTCTCATTTTTTTATTTATATTTTTATTCCATCAAGAGCAAGAGGGACATAACACCAATTCCTCCGAGAAAAGCAATAATCTGTAGAATTGCCTGTCAGGTTTTATTTTCTTTGTGAAGTTCGGGAATAAGATCAGAACCAGCGATATAGATAAATCACCCCATAGCAAATGGAAGAAGAAATCATTGAATATTGTCAATTTTACCCGCTAAGACAAATGCAATAACCAATCAAACAATAGAACTCAGTGCTGTCAAAAAATTCATAAAAATAGCTCTTTTTTTTGTAAATCCTCAGTGAACAAGCACACCAAAATCACCTATTTCTTGTGGTATTTCATGTAACACAACAGCCATAGTGGTAGCTATTCATAGTGGAATATTAACGAGATAACTCGCTCAGATAATCAATCCATCTATCATGTTATGTACAAAATCACCGACTAAGTTCATGAGTGCAAAATGATGGACGTGATGTTTTGTTATCGGCATATGACAGTGATTTCGATGAATAATTTTTTCTGTAACAAGCCCAAACACTATTCATCCAAGAATAGATAATGAGGTCATTATAGTAAATCCTGCCTCGATAGATTCTGGAAGAAGATGTAAAAACGCATCACCCATCAATGCTCCAGCAGAAAAACTTACCATATAAATAAGAAATTTTTTGAGTGTTTCTGTTTTTATTGATAACGTAAGGATCCCAACCAAAGAAATACTACTCACAATAAAAACACTTAGGACTCAATATAATCGAACCTGCAACATAATATATATCTTTTAAAAAGAATAAAAATTATTTTGTATGTACACAACATTGTGGACAATTTATTTTATGATCTTTGCTTCGCTTGATCAATGTCCTCGTAGAGATACCATAGTGATCGACTACGTCTATTGCTCTCTCTTTTTTATGACAATAATTTTCTATTACTCTATGTTTAAAGTTTTTATCGTACGTTCCTCTACTTCATCACAAGGCAAATGTATGAAGACAATCATTACATTTATATCTTTGTCCACCATTTTTGAGCAATCAATGCTTTTTAGTTTTGTGGCTAGAGCAAAACAAACAATCCAGCATTTTTATTCATTTCATAAGGTTTTTTGGCAAAATAAATATTTTACTTGTGTGTTTATAAAGATTACATATTTTTTTACAAGACCAAAAAACAATATTTGCTCTTGATTTTTTAGTTAACTTGGTTAACTATTTACTGTTTTAATTTTTTACAGAATATACCATGAAAAAACTTATCATTACTGCCAATCCTTCTTCCAAAGGATTTACCCACAAAATTGCTGACACATTAGCAAAACTTTCTCATCACCAGTGAGATGATGTAGAGATTCTTGATCTCTATACTACACCACTCAGACAAGATTTTTTGACCTATGAAGACAAAAAAGAACAACCAAAAGATGCTACAACAAAAAAAATGCAAGAAAAAATTATGTGGGCTGATGAATTGGTTTTTGTTTTTCCTATTTGGCGAGGAGATGCTCCTGCTATCATGAAAAACTTTTTAGATTGCAACTTTTCTGCAGGTTTTGCGTTTAAATATGTAGAATGATGAAAAGCAATCTGACTATTACAAGGGAAATCAGCTAGGATTATAGCTACTTCTGGAGCACCAACATTCTTTTATAAAATACTCTTACATATCCAATGGTTGTGGAAAATGAACCGTATTGCATACTGTGGAATCAAACAAAAATCGTTCACCGTGTTTGGTAATATGGATAGAACCAAAACTGATAAAAACGCATATCTCAAAAAGATAAAAGATCTCATATAATCAGAAAATGTTTTTTATATTTTAATAATATATACTCATGATCTCTTCATTTCATTTTTGGGCTATTCACGTAATGGTCTTCTTATCATTGTTTGCTTTGGCAGGTTATCTACGCAACAACAAGAAACAGTACTTACTATTTTTTAGTGTGTTATCTTTTTTTGGTGCACTATGTTTCGTTTTCGTAGCAGTATTTGAAGTACTTGGCTGATAAATATAAATATTTTTGTGTAACATATATTTTTTTCATTTTACATTATCATATTTATGAACACTACTATCAAAGAGTTACAAATCATACCATGAGTTGGCCCAAGCATTGCCAAAGATTTTTGGAATATAGGGATCAGACATATTGAAGATTTCAAAGATAAACATCCTGACCAACTTTACGCACAGATTTGTCAAAACTACGGATGTTATGTAGATCGCTGTATGCTCTACGTATGCCGTTGTTGTGTATATTTTGCGGAAAATAAGATTCATGATCCAGAAAAACTCAAACGACGAAACTGGAAAGATACAAAATAATATCCGCGATATTTATTACTTTTATATTCCCTATGACACAAAGACAACAATTTATCAACGAAACATTTAAGTTGGTAGCTATCTTGGAAAATACAGGAGATTTTATTTTTTCTCAGGTAGGATTGACCGTCAAAACATATTCGATACTCTATCTTATTTCTACCTGAATCAATACGTCAAAAGACTTGCTGAATGGCTCTTACGGAAGCAAACCCAATATGGCAAAAAAACTAAAAACGCTAGAAGAACATGGTTTTATCCAGAGAAAAATTGATATACAAGATAAAAGAATTTTTAGATTTACTGCTACCAAAAAAGCTCAGCAAAGCATAAAAAAAGTAGGTCCTATTTATGAAAAAAATATCGCTCTGATATTTGATGGAATCAACAACAAAGATCTAAATACCGCTTTTACAGTAACTATGACATGCTTACAAAATCTAGCAAATAAATAAAACCACAATTAGAATACATATAACAAAAAACCACAGCAATTACGCCGTGGCTTTTTTGAAATATTTTTTATAATTTATTTTTTTCGATTCATTATGGTAATACTCATTTGTAACACC
>CAZKEK010000055.1:0-6922 GCA_964551805.1 uncultured Candidatus Peribacteria bacterium | reverse complement strand
TCGCGATGTATCATGGATAAACTATCAATAAAAAACAGTACCACTATACAAAAAACGTTTGAAGATATCAAAATGACAGATGGAGATTTAGAATTTTGGTCCGCTAGACAACTTATGCCAGTTTTGTGATACACAAAACGACAGAAGTTTTTTGGTGTGATAGAAAAAGCAAAAATATCATGCAAAAATAGCTGATATACTCCAGAAGAACACTTTTTACCGGAGCCGGTAAAAAGTACTTGAGGAAGACCATGAGAAGAATTTCTACTTACTAGATACGCTTGTTATCTTATAGCACAAAATGGTGATAGTAGAAAAACAGAAATCGCTTTTGCACAGACATATTTTGCTTCTCAAACAAGGAAGCAAGAAATATACGAAAAAAGAACGGAAGAAAACAAGAGATTAGAAGCTAGGGCAAAACTAAAAGAATCTGAAGAAAAAATTGAGGAAACGGTCTATCATAGATGAATTTATTTACCGATAGAATTTGCTACATTCAAAAATAAGAAAATTGAAACATTGTATAATATGTCAGTCAAAGCACTCAAAACAAAAAGACAAATACCGGAACATAGAGCTTTGGCAGATTACGATAGTGAAGTTGAGCTCAAAGCAAAAGATTTCGTATATGCAATGACTGACCACAACATAAAAGAAAAAAAACTCAAAGGCAAAGAACATTTAGAAAAAGAACTCATTGCAAATGCTCAAGTTACAAGACAAGCTATGCTCAAAAGATGAATCACGCCAGAAGAATTACCAGCTCAAGAAGATTTGAAAATAATAGAAAAAAGAAGAATAGAAGAGCAAAAGAAACTTTGAAATACAAAAAGTTTAATTTAGATGTTCTAAAAAAAATAATATTTTTTCTAAGACTAAAAGCCGAATAATCTGAGATGGTTACAAATTGTAACCAACTGAATTGGATAATATATATATATGAGCTTTTATCGATAGACGTGTCCAGTTTTTTTCACTCGTTCTTTATATTCATTTTGTGCTTCTTGACTTTTTTCATTTGCTTGTAGTGCTTTTTCAAGCGTGAAAGCGTTATATTCTGCAAGATTTTTTACTTCATCAATAGTTTTTGGTCTTGAAAATTTTTCTTCTGGTATGGTAGTATTTGTTGTTGATGGAGTACTTGTTCCTTCCATGGGTAATTTGACTAGAAATATAAAATATTATACAGCTAATATAATTATTTTACTACTTTTGTCAATACTCAAAACTTACGATAATTTCCAAACTTTATACGTAACATTTTCTCTTGGCATTTGGATTCATTCCGCCATATAACGACGGAATCGGCTCCTCTGCTTCTTTGCTAACTGATGAGTAGCAATCATAATTTTACTCTCCATATCTTTGAATGAACATTTGCCATCAATAAATTCTACGACTTCTTTGTAGCCAATTCCTTGCATAGATTGTAAATTTTTGGTATATCATTGTGCGAGTAATCATTTCACTTCGTCGACTAATCATCACTTGAGCATTTCTCTCACTCTTGCATTGATTTTTTTGTTGGTATCTTCTTTTTCACGTCGAAGTCACAGCATCAATAATGGTCGCCTTGGTGGCAAGGAAATGAAGGTATCCGTTTTTTTTGCTCAGCTTTTGTAAAATATTTCTAATGCGCGGACAATATATCTTGTAGATTTTGGATGTAATTTTCCCGCTTCTTCTGGATCTAATTTCATCAGCTCTTTGTGCAAAATGCCTGGCTCTTTTTCTTCTTTGGCAAAGAGTTCATCTCTCAATTGCATATCAGGTGGTACATCTGGCATAGAAAAGTTTTTGTAGACCGTATCGATATAGAGTCATGTTCACCCAACAATCATCGGGAGTTTTTTACGTGCAAGAATGTCAGGAATAATGGTATTTACATCATTTTTTCGTTGTCCTGAGGTATAGGTTTCATCAGGATTGACGATATTGATTTGGTGATGAGGAATTTTTTGGAGAATTTCGTCAGGGACTTTGTCGGTACCGATATTCATATATCTAAAAATCTGTCTGCTATCCGCAGAAATTATTTCTGTATCAAAATATTCTGCCAGCAAAATAGACAATTTACTTTTTCCGGTAGCGGTAGCTCATCGAATAACAACAACTCCATCGGGATTTTTTTGACGAAATGCCTCGATTTCTTCTTTGGCTTCTAGAACAATATCTGAGATTTCCATGGTATTTTCTTCGAAAATAAATTTCTAATTTTCAATTTCTAAACAATAAATCAATTTCTAATTTTCAATTTTTAGCCCTTAATAATTAAATGTCTAATTTTTAAACGGTCGTTGCATCTTTTAGTGATGATGATATTTTATTAAAGATTAACACCAATTCTTTGGATTCTTCACATAAAACCTTCAATTCCTCCTTATATATTTCTTCAATATCCAACAATAAATCTAGTCGATAATATGTCTCTTGTGCCTCTTTTCTACATATAAATATTTTGTTCCTAAAATCTTTTTTTGAACTAGCTCAATTTGCTTCATGATAATTTGCTCAAATACTGGTAGCCGATCTTAAAACTTGATTTATAATATTTGAATTTATTTGCGTAATAGTAATTTTTTTTATTATAAATAAAATATTTTTGCTAAATTTTATAAGTCTTCATTCTAAATCATATTTCATTTATTGAATACGAAAAAAGGAATAAAAGATAGGTGTTTGAAAATTGAAAATTAGAAATTAGAAATTTTATTTTTGTTTATTTATATTTCTCTGGGTTGAAAAAAGGCATAGTTGAACATCATTTAATTTCACATAATAATTTTCCTATTTTCCAGCTATCATTTTTTTTGATCAATAAGGTAGATCGTTCTTCGGTAAATTTTTGGTTGGTTGCTGACAATATATATTCTATGGTATAAGAATATTTTTTGACATTGGGATTGGTAGATGTGGTTTGTACTTCTTGGATATTGGTAACCACTATCTTTTGTGGATTTGTTGTTTCAGAAAATTTAGAAAGCCAATTTTTGCTATAATATGTTTTGAAGACATTTGACTGAGTCAGTGGCGTATCTACCATTTTATACATAGTCGATATATCTAGTGCGTTGACAGCAGAATAGAAATCAACAATAGTTTGCTGCTCAGCAGAAAGTGGATGAATAGTGCCTCCCGTTGTGGTTGTCTGGATGGTTTGTTTTGGTGGTGTTGTATACTCAATATTTCCTGTTTCTATATTTGCAATTTCTGAAATTTCTGATTGGCTAAGCTGAGGAAGTTTTTTTTCTTTGATAAACGTGAAATAGAGTGATACGACGAAGAGCAAAAAAGAAAGCACAAAAAGGATCAGAATAATTGCATCTTTTCTTTTGGAGGTATCTACTGATTTTGCTACAAATCCTGCTATTTCAGGAGAAATATTTATTGGTTTCTTGGCGTGAGATATGATTTTTTTTGGTCTTCCTGGTCATGATTTTATGACTACTTTTGGTTTTTTGGAAATGAATTCTTTTTTTGGTCTTCCTACCGTTTTTTTGTTTTTTTGCATATTACTTTATTTTAAGGACTAAATTACATGATTAATTTATTGCGGATTACGGATTATATATCAAACCAAAAAAATCAGCAATTCGAAATTTGTAATTGAATAATTATTTTGTTAAATTATTTATTGCTGCTCTGGTTGCTGGTCCCATTCGTCCTCGTGTTGCTGGTTTCTTTTCGTATCCCTTGAGCAATCATTTACTCAACTGAAACTGATATACTGCATTTTTTGTCGCTTTGTTGTAGATTCCATCTATTGCTCAGCTATACAATTGTAAGTTTGTCATCAGCTGTTGCAATGATTTTATTTTTATATTGTATTCTCCACTGTTGAATGGTTTAGTAAACGATACTCCAGAAACTTTTATTTCAGAACCAGTAGCTACAACAGGAGATGTGATAGTTGGAGGCGTAGGAAGCACTGATTGAGCGACTTTTTGTATAGCTGTTTTGATATAATTGGTAAGATATGTCTGATATTCTGCATATCTTTGTTTGTATTTTTGGAGATATGTCGTCTGAAATCAGCTCAACAACTGATTTTTGAATGTTGTACTTACTCATTCTTTGTCTATTTTTGCCCATCATGAATTTACCTGACTCGCCATAGCGGCGATTTTTGTCAGCAAATACGTTGTTTCGTCAGTAGTATTGGTAATGCTTGAACAATTGAGCTGATTGGTCTGGGTATAAAACTTTGAAGAAAATACTTTTATCTGATCTTGCAATGAAAGATATTGGCTACGATCATATCGAGATTTGAGATTGTTTGCTACGTATTCGTCGAGGTCGAGCTGGAATTGTCCCATTATATACGATTTTTGTCCCGTCAACACGTCGTTGGCAATCTGAAAATTTTTGTATCTTTTGAGTAGAGTTGCTATAGATAATTGGATATTGCTATCCAAAGCAGCTACCCCATTTTTTTTGGCAGCTTCTATGTTTTGACTAATGTTTTCAAATCCTGTAATCTTGGTGTTGATCTTTGTGATTGTTGCTTCTACCGCAGCAAACGCATCCAATACGGATTGTATTTTGGTCATTTTGGTAGAAACTCCCTGAAGAAATGCTGCATTACCAGAAAGATATTGCTGGAATGTTTTGATAAGATCGGTAATCTTTGTCGTATACGTAAGCGAAAATCATGAGATGATAGCTGAATGTACTGCTACTTTAGTATCGATTTCTTGTTTGAGTTTTGCTTTTTCTATTTCATACGATGTTCATGATTCAAAAAGACTGAGATTGTTGGTAGTCTGTAAGGTATTTTTTTCTTCTAGATCCGTGATATGATTTTTTATATCTAGAAAGTCTTTGCTAAATGATGTTTTTATCGTTAATTTATCTTTTTGCATCTGGGACAATACCGATGAATCGCTAAGAGCTCACAAGCAAACTAAACTCTGATATTCCATACTTTTGATGATATTGAGTCATGATTTAGCAAAAAACGCATAAATACTGTCATACGTAGTATCAAAAAGCTGACTAACTCAACTCTCTTGTGCTGTTAAATAAGGAAGTAATGCTCAGGTATACGTAGTACCTGTTGTACTTGCGTAGGTAGAGGTTCCGGCTAAACACAACAAACACACAGAAAACATTCGCACTCGTTTAGAGAGTTTTTTCATATCACTTTTATTGAAAAAGTAAAGATACTAAGCTGGATTACTCAATTTTTTACACATTTATTATATAAATTCAAGTTGATTTTGGTTGTGAAAATAACTACTCTACTGATAGATATTTGTAAAAATACTCATTTCGAATATAATTACTCTATGTTTAGAATGGTAAAAGGTTGCAGGTTAAAAGGTTGAGCTTCCAAACATTCCAACTGAATATTCTAAACATTCTAAACTTTTTAACTTGTAACTAAGTCCTATGACCTTAATCCCAAGCGTTATCGAAAAAGTTAAATGAGGTGAAAGAGCCTATGATATCTATTCAAGACTTCTTGAAGACAGAATTATTTTCATCGGAGATCAAATTGATTCTCATCTTGTAAGCTCCGTCATCGCTCAGCTCCTCTTCTTGGAAAAGAAAGATCCAGACAAAGATATTACTATCTATATCAATACCCCAGGTGGTGAAGTTTATAGTGGAATGGCTATTTATGACACGATTCAGCACATCAAATGTGACGTGTGTGTTATCGCTGTAGGATTGGCTGCTTCTATGTGATCAGTATTTCTTGTCTGTGGAACAAAAGGAAAAAGATATGCATTGCCACATAGCAAAATCATGATCCACCAACCACTTATTTCTTGAGGTGGTATTACCGGACAAACTACCGATATCCAAATCGAAGCCGAAGAAATGGTCAAAGTAAAAAATATGTTTATCGACCTTTTTGTAAAACACACCGGACAAAAGAAAGAAAAAGTTGCTCAAGATATGGAAAGAAACAAATGGATGACTGCTGAAGAAGCGTTGAAATATGGAATTATTGATAAAATTGTTGATTAGATAAATGCTTCGCGATAAATTGATAAATGCTTCGCGATAAAAATAAAACAAAAAAATGTAGGGGCGAATAGTATTCGCCTTTTTTTTTGAAAATAAAAAAAAGCTGACAGTGAAAACACAATCAGCTGTAATTAATTGTAGGTAAATTTACGACTAGGGTACCATTTCCTAGAATAATTTTTACGACAATTATCATACCGTTATTCTTTTGATTCTTTCTTTTTATTACCAATCACAAGTATAGATATACCTATAACCATACTTCCTAAAGCTATAAAACCAAAAAGCAATGATTCTTTTCTTGTCTCTAACTTTGGATAATCTTTTACCACCATATTAATGATTTCATCATCACTTATGGGTACATCATATGATTGACGATATTCCCTGATAATACTTTTGTTTGGCATATGAGTAATCGTATGTATAGCAGTCATCATACCCATCCAGACGAGAACAATAGCAAATCCATTACGAACATAATGTATAAGCTTTCGTATACCGTTAGGCGGAAAGATTATAATATCCATCAATACTCCGAACAAAATAGCAATTCCAATATCTTGATGAATTGGCTCCAATGGCAAAAATATCCCAACAAAGGCTACTATTACTATCATCGCTTCTACCAAAAAGAGGATTGTTTTTATTGTTGCATACTCTTTTTTATCGAGTCCAAACAACATACATAGGTAGGTAAATCCAAATGCTACAGATCCTACGATAGCAAGTCCCAAAATAATCATCATTTTTTCCATAATTTCTCCTTTTTTTTAGTTTTTTTGTTTATGTACTTTTTTGTTTTTGTGAGGTTAATAAAGACAGTCATTCTAGTTGTCATTTTAGTTATTGTCTTAGTTATCAATTGTATAATCAATATCGATTGATCTATGTCCTATTGACATTTTCAATAATACACAAAAGTAGTTAAATATCAATAGAT
>CAZKEK010000054.1:0-6937 GCA_964551805.1 uncultured Candidatus Peribacteria bacterium | reverse complement strand
AGTATTGAGTATTAAGTATTAAGTATTGAGTATTAAGTATTGAGTATTAAGTATTGAGAATTACTATTTTATACTCTGTACTTTATACTATGTACTCTGTACTCTGTACTAATAAACGTAAATATATCTGAGCTGATCTGAATTTTTGTTGTAGGTACAAACTCCATTGGTATTGGAAGCAGATGATCCTGCAGTAAATTTTTCACATAATTTTATATCACTATAATCTGTTGATGAGGTTATCATGGTAGAAGTAACCCAATTTGATCATCATTCTGTTTCTGTAGCTGCCATAAGGACAAATCCATTTCCAGGAATTCATGATTTTGTGATTGGGGTATATCCATATTGTCCATTGCTAATCGTTGTATTTGCTATTCCTGTAAAGCTTCTACTTGTATCCGGATCTTTTAATAAGCTGGACATCCCTGCTGCCAACAATTCAGCTGAAATACCACTCAATGATCCTGCAGTGGAAGGAAATCATCATTTATCTATTTGGTATGCTACCAATGCTGCTGCTACTTGTGATAGTCCTGCTTTGCGGGCTACGTCATTTGCTCTTCCTCTAGCATTGGAAAGTTTTGGAAAAATTGCTGCTGCGAGGATACCGATAATAACGATTACTATAAGCATCTCTATAAGCGTAAACGCTTTTTTTTTGTTTTTTTTGGAAAACATTAAATAGCAAAAAATAGTAAAAATTTTCCTTTGTATACTCATATAGATATGAAATATTAGAGCAATTTCAATATGAAGTTGTAGCTAGCTATTTGTTTTTTATATTATAGTAAAATATATTGCCCTGGACATGATTGAGTTACTAATCATTGTATCTCCAACATAGTGAGAAGTTCAATATTTTCTTGGATATTTCCTCATGTTTTTTGGAGAATATCTTGTAGTCCTCTTCCTTGGTCGCGAGAAAGAAGTGATAGTAATGACTGCTCTTTTTCACTCAAACTAATCGTAAATAGTGGTCTGGAAAAATTTTTTTGAGAAATAAAATGCATAGAAAGCATTTTGCTTATATCGTAAATTGGTTTTATATATCATGATTCTATATATTCTAATATCCCTAAACTATTGTCCGCAAAAATAGAATTTGGTGTAGCGTATACAGGTTTTTTCATGTCTATAGCAAAATCTACCGTAATAAGGCTTCATGATTTTTTGCCTGCTTCTGGTAAGAATACGATATCCGACAATCATGCTACGATACGATTCCTATGCGGAAATGTATATGATGTTGGCTGATCAAACAATTTGTATTCTGATAGTACCAGTCCTCAAGCATCTACAATTTTTTGGATGATTTTTGCATCTTGCAGTCTTCTCATATACCATCAAAGTCCTCACCCAAGGACAGCTATCGTCGGAATATTGTGATCAATAGAAAAATTGTGACAAAGCTGATCTACCCCCTCTGCCATCCCAGAAATCGTGACTATAGTGTATACTCTTGCTGACGAAAACAATGTTTCCAGTACTTTTGTACTATACAAGGACATTTTTCTTGGACCAACAATACCGAGGATTTTTTGGTGGAGGAGTCAAATATCTCCCAAATAATATATATGTTGCACTTTTGGTCTGATAGCCAAAAATTTGTAATGAAAATCATTCTCCATATCTCGAATCGATTGGATATTGTTTTCTTGTACCCATGTTTGGAGATTTGTGTAACTCGTAGCATCATATAACGGATATTCTTGGTTTTTGAGCTGAGTAATAGTGACTTTGGAATCTAAAGAATAAAGAAGAGATTCGTGGTGCATGGGATATGTTTGGGAAATAAAACTCATTTGCTGAGTATAATAAATTTTGTTGTTTTTGCAATACTTACTTACTATTATTCTTATGTCAAAATTATGTTTGACAATAGTTTTGTTGGTATTTATACTTGAAATACTATATAAAATTACCTATACTTTCTTTTACTGTTTTTTATGTTGTCTTGCTACCATCATGTTGGTAAAACTGAATAATATTATTATGTTTGCCTTGATTGCATTTTTCATTTCTCGAATACTTTACCCGATTTATATTCATATCTTAAAAAAATATAAATTTGGAAAAACCATCCGTGAATCTGCCGTTACCGGAGAACAATCAAAAATATTTTCCCAGATGCATGAACACAAAAAGTGAACACCTACTATGTGAGGTGGTATTTTTTTGTTGGTAATGGGACTGATGGTGGGTATTTCTTATCTCCTCAAGGACTATGGACGAATCAACAATTCCCTTTTTAATAGACAAGAAACATATATTTTGCTCTTTGGTTTCTTTAGTATGGGACTCATTGGGTTGATTGATGATTATCTTAATATCAAAGGTCATGGAGCTGTGAAATGACTAAGCGCTAGAGCAAAACTTATTGGTATGGTTATTTTTTCATGATTTATTAGTCGATGGTTTTATAGCAGACTTGGTATAGATTATGTAAATTTATGGCCAATCGCAGGCAAGATATCTCTTGGACTTTTCTACCCAATACTCACGTTTTTTACTACGATCGCAATCGTCAATGCTATAAATATCACTGATGGACTCGATGGATTGGCTGGAGGATTGATGACTATTATCTTTTTTGTCCTGGCTGTAGTATTGTTTTTCAATCAAACCTATATTGCGACAACGATTATTACTATAATTATTGCCGTACTCGTAGCGTTTATGTTTTACAACATTCATCCTGCAAAAATATTTATGGGTGATAGCTGAGCATTTGCACTATGATGACTTATAGCTTCGCTCCTCTATTTTTTGAATATGAGAATGGGGATTGTTATCCCTTTTATTATTCTTTTTGGACTTTTCATTGTAGATGTATGATCAAGTTTTTTGCAAATATTTTGGAAAAAGTATTTTAAAAAGAAGCTCTTTGCTGTGGCTCCTATTCATCATCTTTTTGAACACAAAGGAATTTGAGAAACAACGATTGTTATGAAAGCTTGGTTTATCCAATGAATCCTTGCGACCATCACTATCATTATGGTATTCTATCAATTTAACAAAATATTTATCAAATAAAAATATTGTATATTCGTCCGATTTTACCTATTTAGTAGTTTAGAAATGAATCAGAATAAAATTATCAAGATACTCACTATTATTTCCAAAATATTTTTCATCTGACTTTTGCTTCAGTTTTTTCTCCAAACATTGGTAACCTACAAACTTGGCTTATGATGAATTCTTTGGGATATTGTTTGGATGTGGAAAGAGCTTATTGTCGTAGGATTACTTGGATTTGTTGTACGATATCTTTGGAAACAAAAACAGCTAAAATCTTTTTTTGAGACATTTCCGCTCAAAGATTTTGTACGAGTATTTCTCGCAACTATTTTGGTAACTTTTTTGGTATCCGTGTTTATCAATGGAAGTGGAGTCGGAACATGGATCATGTCCATTAGGTATAGCATGATGGGGTTTCTGATTTTTATTGTGTTTTTTGCACTCAGTAATTTGTTTTTTGGAGCAAGAGAAATCAATATAGTAAAGCGATATAGTAAAATCATAAAAACATTGCTTGTCATAAGTATCGCTTGGCGAGCAGTACTTTGGCTAATGCCAAACGCATTGAAATTTGCTGGATATAATCAATGGAACTATGAAGGTGATGTGGGTATTGCACCTCCAGCTGCCTATTATACCCGCTACGATCAATGACTCGTACGCAATCAATTTGTTTTTGAGAGACCAATTTCACGAGGATTTTTTCTTGTAGCGATGTGGCCATTGTTCTTTATTTTGTGTTTCAAAAACAAACCACTCGGACAAAAATTTGCTCGATGAAGTCTCTATGGACTTGCCATTATGTCTACGTTTTCGAGAGCCGCACGAGGCGTTTGGATACTGCAAACTGTGATTCTTATCCTTGCACAATTCCCCAAAAAATATTGGAAAATAGCACTCAAATCGTTTGTCCCGCTGATACTCTTGTTTGCTGTGGTGACATATTTTGGACAGAAACAAATTATCTCTAGAGAGTTTTCTAATACAGGACATTTCAATGAAGTCATAAAAGCATTTTGACTCATCTGAGAAAGACCGCTTCGATGACAAGGCGCGTGAACAGCATGACCAGCCTCTCATCAAGTAGAATGAATCAAAGCATATAATCCTGAAAATCAATATCTTCAGATCTGGATAGAATACGGACTTTTATGATTTTTGGGGTGGTTGTATCTCTATGGATATCTTCACTATATAGCATATAAATCATATGAAGAAGAAAAAAAATCTGATGATAAAATAACTAAGAAAAGAAAATTGTATGGAACTATTGTGTTCGCGTTTGGCGTATGAATTTTGTGACTAAGTATTGAAGGACTAGTTCTCCATAGCTTTGTAGATAGAATGATTGTCTATCCATTTATGGCATTGTTTGCTATAGCGTATGGATTGTATATTAGAGAAAAAAACAACCATAAATAAAGATATCTTAGCTGAATATGTATGTATATAAAAACTCAATTTATTTTTTTGTACCAAAAAAAAATGGCAGATTTAATACAGATTATTAGTAAAAAAGTGGGGATTACACCAAATATCGTTCGTACTATTGTACAATTATTGGATGAAGGAAATACGGTTCCTTTTATCGCGAGATATCGTAAAGAACTTACCGAAGGAGCGACTGATGAGCAGCTCAGAGATTTTGATGAAATGTATAGATATACGAGAAATCTCGAAGCGAGAAAAGCTGATGTCATTCGTCTGATCGAAGAAAAATGATTGATGACCGATGAATTGAAAAAACAAATCATGGAAGCGGAAACCTTGGCGAGAGTTGAGGATTTATATAGACCATTTAAGGAGAAAAAGAATACGAAAGCTACTATTGCGAAAGCGAAAGGACTCGAACCATTGGCGGATATTTTGACGAAAGCACAAATGAGCAAAGAAGATTTTGAAGCGGAAGCGGTGAAATTTGTCAAAGATACGGGTGATGTAAAGACGAGTGTAAAAGATGTAGCAGAAGCAATTCAGTGAGCAAAAGATATCCTTGCCGAAGCGGTTTCTGACCATGCTGATCTCAGAGAAGAAATAAAAACAAGAGAAGAAAACACATGACTTCTTGTCAGCAAAAAGACAAAAACATTTGATGATAAATGAGTCTACAAAATCTATGGTGAATACAGCAAAAAACTTGCTGATATGCCATCGTACGCTTACTTAGCGATTTCTAGAGCGGAGACAGAAAAACAATTGCAAGTGAAATTAGAATTTTCCAATGATAAAATACGAGAAGAAACGACGAAGTTTTTCTTCCCAAAAAATTATGGAACCTGTATTTGTTATGTCCAAGAAGCGTGTGAAGATTGATTACATAGATTACTTTTGCCTTCACTTGAACGTGAGATCAGATCAGATAAAAAGAGACGAGCAGATGAAGCGGCTATCAGAGTCTTTGGTGATAATTTAAAAAATTTATTACTGACTCCTCCGATTAAGGGAATGAATGTTCTCGGTTTCGATCCGGCATTTAGGACAGGATGTAAATTGGCTGTTGTCGATGCAACAGGAAAATTTTTGGATAAAATAGTCATCTACCCTACTGAGCCACAAAAAAAAATAACCGAAGCTTGGGAAACCTTGAAAAAATTAGTCGATCAGTACAAGATAGATTTGATCGTGATAGGAAACGGAACAGCATCGAGAGAATCAGAAAAAGTTGTGCATGATTTTATAGAAAAATATAAACTGACTACTAAATACATGATTACTTCTGAATCATGAGCGTCTGTCTATTCAGCATCTAAACTCGCACAAGACGAATATCCTGATCTGGATGTGACTATCAGAGGGGCTATTAGTATCGCACACAGAGTACAAGATCCATTGGCGGAACTCACAAAAATAGATCCTAAAGCTATCGGTGTCGGACAATATCAACACGATGTCGATCAGAAATATTTGAAAGAAAAACTCGAAGAAAAAGTAGAAGATATCGTAAATAGTGTCGGTGTTGACGTAAATACCGCGAGCTATACTTTGTTGCAATATATTGCTGGACTCAGCGAAACGGTTGCGAAAAATGTCATTGCGTACAGAGATGAAAACGGAAGATTTACGAGCAAAGCACAGATAAAAAAAGTCAAAGGACTCGGTCCAAAAGCCTATGAACAAGCGATTGGGTTTTTGAGAATCAAAGGTGGAAAAGAAGTGTTGGATGAAACAGGTATCCATCCTGAAATCCACAAACAAGTCTACGCGTTGTTGGAAAGTGAATTGTGAATCAAAAAGAAGGATCTGAAATTGCCTATGACCGTTGAAAAATATCCAGAAAATAAAATTATTGAATGGTCAGAAAAATATGGAATCTGATTGGAAACATTGAGAGATGTCTTGGCGGAATTGCAGAGACCAGGTTTGGATCCAAGGGATGAACTTGAAGCTCCATGTTTCTCATCAACTATTTTGGACATCAAGGATTTACAGATAGGAACGAAACTTGATGGAATAGTAAGGAATGTAACGGATTTCGGAGCGTTTGTCGATATCGGACTCCATAGTGATGGATTGGTTCACAAATCTCAGATGGCGAATTATTTTGTCGCGAATCCGGTGGATGTCGTAAAGGTTGGTCAACAAGTAAAAGTAAAAGTTATCGACATAGACCTCGAGAGAGAGAAGGTCTCATTGAGTATGAAAGACGATTCTGCGCCACAAGGTCCAAGAATTGAAAGAACGCCAAGCAACGAAAAAAGACCTGAAATTATAAAAAGAGACGACACCATCGGTGAGTCTACTATGAAAGGGAATATTACGTTTAGTTAGGAAAAACGATCTGTCTCCCTTTCGTAAAGGGAGATGCCGAAGGCAGAGGGATTTATGGACAGAAGTACGATAGTCCATAAATCCTCCACCACTTCGTGGTTCCCCTCCTTTTCAAAGGAGGACAAAAAATACGCTCTATTTCACTAAT
>CAZKEK010000053.1:0-7024 GCA_964551805.1 uncultured Candidatus Peribacteria bacterium | reverse complement strand
TATAAAAACAGAAAACATGGATAACATAAAAAGACTATCTGATTTACCCATAAAAAAGGGTGAATTCTATGCAGTAAAAACATATCCCACACAAGAAAAAAGCTATGTTGCTTTTGTCAAAGATCCGGAAACAATGTTTGGGATCCAATTAGAATTCTTAACAGGTGCAGAAGCAAACTGTTTATATGACCCTATTCTTTTAAGCAATGAAGAAGCAAAAAAAGCAATAGAAACAACACTCAAAGAAAGGGAAGATGAATTTATAAAAGAATTCTATAAAGAACATTTTAACTAAAAATATTCGGTTTCAGTTTGAAACCGTTTTTTTATTTTTCAAAAAGGAGACTTCACAAGCCTCCCCTACAATTATAATCCATACTATAGTCCATAATTAGACAAATCATTCACTTTTCACTATTAGTTGTTCACTATTCACTAAATTTCGAGTTTACTCGAAATTTTTCAAGTCTTCACACACTTTTCTAAAGGTACAACTCGCACATTTCTTAGCACTATTTGTCCTTGGAAAATGATCATGAGACAATGGTTGATTATTGATAACATCGCCATCTACAAGAAATTGTTTTTGATATTCTACATCTTCTTCAAGTTTTTTGGTGATATAGTCTATATCAGCTTTTTCTATTTTTCCTCCAATCTGATGTAAACTTGGAAGATATATTTCATATGCTTCGATTTCTACATCGTCAATAGAAATATTAGACTTCAAAAGGAGTTTCAATGCATAGATCTTGAGCTGATCAGAAATCCCGTCAGTATCCATTTTTTCTTGTCCTGTTTTTCGATCAAGAATAAGATATTTATTGTCAGAAAATACTACACCAAAATCTGGAGCCGCCATAACATTAATATATTTGAGCTGAGGAAGTGAAGACAAATTGACCTTCATACCCTCAAAATCTTTTTCTCTAGGATTTTCCACATAGACAGTTTTTGCTGTTTTGAAATAATGCTGCACCTTTTCCAACCATTCACTCGCCAAAAATACATCAAGGTTATGAAGCACTTTTTGGATAGCATCTTCAAATTTTTGATCAACATCTTCTCCATAGTAATGCTCAGAAAGTCCAAATTTATGATCTTTGTCATATGATGCATTATCTCTATTTTTAGAAATTTCAAATTCTGATCTCATTTCAGCGACAACACGATCCTTGAACGATTGGATTTGGTCATCAGCGATTGGTCACTGTTTCAACGCTCTCAAATAATCAGACAAAAGATGATGAGTTTTTTCTCCTACTCGCATATCGATACTCTTCAAATTTTTGAGCATAAGCGTAGTCAACCAAACGTCTTGATTGAGGTTTCTGAGAGAAAAAGGATAATAATTGAGGTAATATTTTTTGTTGCAATATTCCAATACGGTTATTCTCGTAGTAGACCAAGTCAATGTGTGAGTGTAAGCATTTCTCATTATACTATGATAAGAAGATAAAAGCTAATAAAACATTTACTGGAAAAATAATAGACACGTTCCTTATACACATATACCTGGCTATGTCAATTTAACCTGCCATAGAGAAAATAAAAGCAGAGTAAAGCACTTTATCTTGATTTTCAATCGTAAATTTATATACTATAACATATAAATAAAACAAGTAAATAATCTAAAACAAAAGAAAATGAAAGAAAACGAACAAAAAATCCATAATGCATGGTACTGGGAAAATATAACCATCCCAGCAATGAAAAAAATATTAAACATCTGCAAAGCTTCAGATAGATTTTTGGATCTAGAAGCTACACAAGAAAACTTCTTGGAGGTTATGAAATACATAAAATCATGGGAAGAAAAAAATCCTATGATAAAAAATCAAATAGCAAAAGACGTAGAATTATTAAAAAATTATGAACTCAAAGCTGCATAAAAAAATTTATTCAGCAAAAAGCTCCGCACATTTGACGGAGCTTTTTTTTCTAAAGAATTATTTTCTTATTCACTTCATTAACTGTTAGTTGTTAACTGTTAGTTGTTAACTGTTAGTTGTTAGTTGTTTAGTCATCATATCATTGTTCTTCTAGTGTTGCGCCAATAACAGCTTCTTCAGTAAGAACATCACTATTTCCAGGTTGAGATTCTCTATTGATATAAACATACATCGGCAACAACATAGGTACTCTACCTATAATTTTTTCCATAAACTCACCAAGATCATCTTTTATTTGTCTAAGATTTTCTTTGATATCTATACGTTTCTTTTGGTTTTCATTATATTTTGCTCTAGAAAACTCTACAATCTGTGTATGGATAGTTTTGACCTCACTAGAATACACAAAACCTCTAGATTCAATCTGGATATTTCCTACGAGCTCATTGCTTTTGGTGTCAACTTTGAAAATCAAAGAAACTACTCCATTTTGAGCCATAATATGACGAGCTTTGATAACATATTCCCCAGAAAGATGTCCTTGTCACTTCCCATCAATCATGATAGTATCTAATTTTAATTTTTGATCTCAAATAAGAACAACATCATCGTACATTTCAATTATAGAACCATTTTCTACTGGCATAATAATATTTTCTTCTGGAATACCAAGATCCAATGCGAGTTTTTTATGTGCATATCTATGCTTCATAGAATCAAATGCTGGCATAAAATATTCAGGCTTAATAAGACTAAGAAACAATTTATGATCTTCAGCATATCCATGTCAACTAGTATGGACATCCATTTCATTGTTGGTAATTAAATCAACTCACTTAGAAAGCAGACTATTAAGCATCTTATCAATAGCAAGTTCATTACCAGGAATAGTAGATGACGATAAAAGAATGGTGTCTCATTTTTTAAGAGTAACTTGTGCGTGTTCCCCTCTAGACATTCTAGTAAGTGCAGCAAATTCTTCTCCTTGCGCACCAGTTCCCAGAATAAGAACTCTTTCATCAGGCATAGTATTTATTTCATTATCCAATTTACGAATCATTCCTTTGGGTGCGTTAATATACCCCAACTGCTGACAAATATCAACATTATTAATCATAGATCTTCATGAAAGAAAAACTACTCTATTATATTTTATAGCACTATTGATTATTTGAATAACTCTACCAATATTAGTAGCAAAGGTAGCAATAATCATTCTTCATGAAGTATTTTTTATTTCTGAATCAACAGTTTCTCAGATGGTTTTTTCGGATTTAGCTCGCCCTGGTGTTTGAGATCAAAGACTATCTCACGTATATAATCTCACTCACTCTGTACCAATTCTAGCAATTTTTGCCAAATCAGTAGGTCTATCTATAGATGGTGTATGATCTATTTTGAAATCACCAGAGTCAAATATTATACCTTTTGGAGTATAAATAGCCAAAGCCATACTTTCAGGGATATTGTGATTTACCCTAATAAACTCTACCGTAAAACATCATAATTTGATCAAATCTTGATCAGGATCAATAATTTTATATTTTATAGTATTTGCTTTTTTTGGATCATCAAAAGTTTTTTTAATAATACCCAAAGCCAATGGTGTGGTATAAATAATAGGATATCACAAGTCTTCTATAATATTTTTTATAGCTCATACATGATCCAAGTGACCATGAGTAATCAGGATACCTCTAATCTTACTCTTATTCTTTTTTAAATAAGCTATATCAGGAATGATATAATCAGCACCCAATTCTTCATTGGCAGCAAATTCCATTCCTGCATCGACAACAATAATATCATTTTTGTATTCAATAAACATACATTGTCCAACTTGCTCCAATCCAATAAGGTTACCTATTTTTACAGGAACCTCATCTTTTTTGATAAGTTTTCTAATATCTTTTACTCAAGCAAGCGTAGATGTTTTGTTTTGACGAATAAAAGCTTCAGAATTTAGTTTCTGTGCTTGAGAATATGCAGGTTTTTTTCCTCTATAGGGAGGTTTTGCATTGTTTTTTTTGGTAAAATCAATAGAGAGATTTCATTGCATAGGTGCTGCTCACGAAGCAACTGGCGGAGTAAATGGTTTAGCTACAACGGGTGCTTGTGGTTTTGGTGGTTGAGTCACAATAGGTTTTTGTGAAAACGGTCTTGGTAAAATTGGTTTTTGTCACGGTAATAAAGGTGTTTTTGTTTCGTTCATACGTATAATTAATAATAAAATTGTGCATAAATAATTGGTGAATTGGGTTTTACTCTATAATAAAGGTAAATGGATATACTAAAAGCGTTAAGAAAGAGTTGTGAAGAGAGAAAGATACCACTCATAAGTTTGGAAACAGAAAAGTTTTTAACCAAGCTGCTAAAAAAGCATAAACCAAAGATATGTGTAGAAATTTGAGGTGCAGTAGGATATAGTAGTATATATATGTGATGAATAATAAATACATGGGGAGGAAAAATAATTTCATTTGAAGTTTCTTATCCAGCATATCAAGAAGGTCTACAAAACAACAAAGAAGCACATTGTTACAATACCATCAGCTATCCATACGATATTCGCCAAACACCTATAAAAAAACTAGTACAGGGTCCTGCGGATTTCATATTTATCGATGGCCAAAAGAACCAGTATGGTGAATATATGGAAATTATTGAGAAAATAAGTTCACCACAAACGGTTATTGTCATAGATGACGTGATCAAATATCATAACAAGTTGTCTTCATTATACGAATATTTACAAAAAAAGCAAATCAATTATAAAATCCTTCAATTAGACCCGGACGACGGAGTGATGGTTATCAATGGATAAGCCGAAATATATCGTTTTTTTTATTTATAATCATAAAACCAATGAAATTAAATATTCCACTAAAAAGTCAGAAAAAAAATTCTAAAGATTGTGGTCTTGTCTGTTCATTGATGATTGATAAATTTTTTAATGGAAAGCTTTCATTTAAAGATATTCAAAAAGAAATAAAAATACATAAAGTATGAACATATGCTCCTCAAATAGGTACTTTTATGATCAAACATGGATATTCTGTGGAAATGATAACACAACATCCTTCATTGTTTACCAATAAAGATAAAAAAATAAGCCAAAAAGAAATACTGCATCGTATAGAACAAACACTTCAAAAAGATAAAAAAAACAAGAAAACACTTAGTTATTTTATGGAATTTTTAAAAATATGAGGAAAAATTACAGTAAAAATACCTAATATCCAAGATATTCAAGAAAGTATCAAAAAAAAATCTCCATTAATTGCATTACTTACAACCAATTTTATAGGATGAACAAAACCAGGATTTAATTTTCATTTTAATGTAATTGATGGAATAGATAACAAATATGTATATCTCAACGATCCACTAATCGTAAGTGAGTGATGAGGTAAAATTAAATGCAATATAAATGATTTCTTTTTTGGCCTTTATGCATCAACTTATGGAGATTTAGACAATGGAAGTTTATTAAAAATCACAAAAAAATAATTTTATCTCTTCATCATTTCACCCATGGAAAATCAAGAAATCATCAACAAAACCGTAGCATTTGTCAAAGCAACCTTAGCTGATGCTGAATGAGGGCATGATCGATGACACATCTATAGAGTGTGGAAAACAGCACAACACATTGCACAAGCAGAAGAAGGAGACATGCTGATTGTAGAATTATGAGCACTCCTCCATGACATCGCTGATGCAAAATTTCATAACGGAGATGATTCCGTTGGACCAAAAAAAGCAAAAGAATTTTTACAATCACTCCACGTAGAGGAAAACATTGTAAATCATGTAGAAAATATAGTTAAAAATGTATCTTTTGGTGGCGGAAATCATCAACAAAATTTTTCATCAATCGAATTACATATTGTACAAGATGCAGATAGATTGGACGCAATAGGAGCTATAGGAATCGCCAGAACATTCAGTTATGGCGGACATGCAGGAAGAGAAATATATAATCCTGAAATCAAACCAAACTTAACAATGACCAAAGAAGAATATAGAAAAAATACATGACCATCACTCAATCATTTTTACGAAAAAATGTTGTTGCTCAAGGACAGAATGAACACAGAAACAGGAAAAAAACTAGCAGAACACAGACATAAATACATGGAAAATTTCCTTGAAGAATTTTATCAAGAACGAGAAGGAAAAAACTAGTACTATTGTATCACAAAAACCCAATTTGGAAACAGGAAAAGTAGCGATTTTTGTTTATTTTTACTCTATTTTTACTATACTAAAACGTCTAGATTTTTTGTGTATAGGAAAAATATTTAACTTTAGGCTTCTCACCTATGAATTCATTTAAAAAAATCAGCATACGAATACTTATAATTTTTTATGGATTTTCCTATCTTTTACAAAACACCATTTTTGTAGATCGAAAAAAAGTATATGCAGCAGAAAATCCAAGCACAACAAACCTCGTAGCTGTTTTTGTAGACAAAAATATTTACCAAGATATCAAAACAAATCTTATCCGATATACCACCGCATATATCCAAAAAAAAATAGCCAATAGCAAAGCCATTGTCTTCCCTATAGATACCAAGACAATGAAAGCACATGAGATATCTCAAATATTAGAGAACATGTACTTTGAATGAGCCAAAGATCAAAGTTCAAAACTAATAGGAACGATATTGATTTGAGATATTCCTTTGCCAGTTGTACAAAACAACGGATTTATTTATCCAAGTATATATCCGTACGTAGATTTCGAAGACCAACAATTTATCTATGATAGCAACAAAAATTTCTTTGTAAGCAACAACAACCCAAATGGGCAAGCAGAACTACGACATGGAATCATAAAATTTGAAAAAAATTCAGAATATAATTGATTTTTCAATAAAGTAAAAGAATATTACAACAATCCAAATACATTTATCGACAAAGCTATTTGGTATGATGATTTTATTGGTACAAAAAAATATTTTATTCCAGAAAATACAAAATATTACGCCAATAGTTTTTTGTTTTCCGAAGATATTGGATATCATAGATTCAACAATTTATTGCTCAATATTCTAAAAGACGAACACAACGACAGCACATTATCACTGGGAACCGATTTAAAAAACGACCTGCAAGATACCGAA
>CAZKEK010000052.1:1908-7040 GCA_964551805.1 uncultured Candidatus Peribacteria bacterium | reverse complement strand
CTTTGGCAAATTCTTGTATTTTTTTGGATTTTTTAAACTTAAATGTGTTGAGTCCCATATAACTATACTGACTAAATCCTCTTGCAAGATCTTCAATAATCCTTTCTGGTCTATTGGGTTCTGGTGAGGTAACGAGCGCTCTAATCTTGATAGAAAAGATTTCGTCTTCTGTTTTTTTGTCGAGATCTCCTGATTGTTGCTGGGAAAGATCACTTTTCTTTTCTTCTTCTTTTGGTGCTTCTTTGTCGCTATTAGCCCCAACAATACCTTTTCGAATATCTTTTATAAGTAGACTGAGAAAGCTTTTATTTTTTCCTTCTTTTATTTTTTTGGACTCTTTTCTAAGCTCTTTGAGCGCGTCTTCATCGAGTGGCGATATGAGTATTTGTAAACACATTTTTTCGTCGGTGGTTACTTTGGAATATGCAGAAATTAAACTATCCATAGGATCAGCCTCAAAGGAATCATATGTTTTGATAGGATAGGCGTTGTCTTTGGTGAGCAAAAATTCTCCTCCTGCCATATATTTTCCTGCTTCCAGGAGTTTAGGTTGATCAATGGGGTCAACTACTGCACCGATATAAAACGATGAAATAAGTTTTTCCATATTGTCGATGTGTTCTTCTGGCACTCCCATAATAAACTTGATTACTTCTTTTTCGATGAACATTTCCATACTAATATAATTGTGTCCGAACTTTTTATGTTTTCGCTTATCATCGATGATAGAATAAAAATTTTTATAAATCTGATTCATAATTTCTATATTTTGCTTCATGTTTTGGATATGATCTGTTCCATCTTCTCATTTGGTAGTTACACTTTTTGGGATTTTTATTTGAAGATATTTTAGTTTTTTTGCTTGTTGCGTCCTGTGGTTTTTGTGCATTGAGGAAAAAACTGTTTTGATCGATCGTGATCATATCAGTCGTAAACCACCTGCTATAAGTATGATAATAAGTAAATTGGACATTTCTTGTTTGAATCGTTAAAATTCATATACAATTATAGACAATATGCACAAAAAAGCAAATTTTGTTTCCCATTTTTATCGGTATGTTGTATATTTTTTAACCTATTTTGCAAAAATGTTATCTAGTGTGTTTTGCTCTTTGACTTGTTCTTTTAGAGTAATTCATTACTAATAAGCTACCTATTTATCTTGTATATATTTTCTATGATTCTTTCGTGAAAAGATATTTCTACTCAGCTCAAACAAGAACTTATTGAAAAAAAAATAGCCTCTTTTGGTGAACATCCTGTGTATGTTGCTATTATTTTTTTGGGTGAGGATTATTCTTCTGCTACGTATGTAAAACACAAAAAAGCATATGGAGCATCTATAGGATTGCCGGTGATTGTTTTCTGACAAAATCATGATGCTCAATATGATAGAAATCAAGCCGGGAAATTTGATGATGTGGGAATTTATATCAATCAAAATTATGATAGTGTGGGAAAAATTATGGAACTGATTAGATATCTCAATCAAGATAGTGATTGTGTAGGTATTGTGATACAACTTCCTTTACCAGAACAATTTGTACCGTACAAAGCACAATTGTTGGCTGCTATTACGCCTACCAAAGATATAGACGGATTGGGTGGGGTACTCACGTGATTATCTTCTGTTGATCTTATTGATTTTGTGCCTGCAACGCCGAAGGCGGTGTTGACTTTATTGGATGCTTATGCTCTTGGTGATATGAAAGGAAAAATTGTTTCTATTATTGGACAGAGTAATATCGTTGGGAAACCATTGATCTTAGAATGTATCAAAAGGGGAGCAACTGTTGCATCATTTACCGCTACCAATTCTCTCGAAGAAATCAAAACCATGACTCAGCAGTCAGATTATATTATTTCTTGTACCGGAAAAATTCATCTTGTCGACGCATCTTTTTTACGTAATGATGGTTCACAAATTGTTGTAGATGTAGGATATGGTCATATTGATGGAAAGCCAGCTGGTGATGTAAATATTGATGCTGTCAAGGATATTGTTTCTGCTTATACGCCAGTTCCTGGTGGTGTTGGTCCACTTACCGTAGCTTGTTTATTTTCCAATGTTTTTGTCTTGCAAGCATATAAAGATGTGTTAAAGCCTTACAAACTTTAATTTCTAATTTCTAATTTTCAATTTTCAAACGTATTGAAGTTAGTTTAGAAATTAGAAATTTAAAATTGAAAATTCTCTTATGGTCTATGATATAATTATTGTTGGTTGAGGTGCATCGGGACTTTTTTGTTCCTTATTTTTGCCGAAGGAATGGAAAAAATGTATTATAGAAAAAACTGATAGATTTGGTGCTAAAGTTTTGCTTTCTGGGGGAGAAAGGTGTAATATGACCAATAGTAATCTTAATCCACAAGTTCATTATGTTGGACAATCATTGAAATCTTTGCCTTCGTTGTTTCATACCTTTTGACCACAAGATATGATTGCGTATTTGCATGATCATGGTATTGAGACGGTTGAAGAAGCTAATGGGAGAGTCTTACTCAAAAGCTGAAAAGCTAAACAGCTGGTAGAATTTCTTATCAATCAAGCTAAAAATAATGATACAGAATTTTTGCTTTCTCATGAGGTTTCTGGCATTATGCATCGTGATGATCTGTTTGTTCTCCAAACGTCTGCAGGTGAATATACGGCCAAAAAAGTTATTATAGCTACCTGAGGAATGACCTATCCGCAAATTGGTGCTAGTCCGTTTTCTTATGAAATCGCTGAACGTTTATGACTTGCTGTAGCTGCTCCTCATGCCGCATTGTGCGGTATGGAACTCAAAGAAGATGTATCGGTTTTGTCGGGAAGTACGGTACAATCCATAGTTACTTTATATTGAGATAATAAACGTATATATAGTAGCAAGTGATCGTTGCTGTTTACTCATCGATGACTTAGTGGTCCATTGATTTTTGATGCGAGTCTGTATATGTGCCAAGATAACAAAAATTATACCATACAATGTGATTTTGATCTTGCTGGTACCAGCAAAAAAGTTCTTCAATTTTTGAAACTCAAGGTTGGAGATACCGTTCGTGATTTTCGTGTTGCATCGTTGAGGCCGATAACTGAAGCGAAAGTGTCCGTCTGAGGAATTTTGTTGAAATCGTTAGATCAATCTTTCCAATCAAAAAATATTCCCTGACTATATTTCATTGGAGAATCGGTGGATATTACAGGAAAAACTTGAGGGTTTAACTTGCAATGGGCGTGGACAAGCGCGTATGTATGCGCGAAAAAAATTCAGAATTTAGAATTTAGAATTCAGAAATAAATAAAATTTAGAATTTAGGGCTTAGTAAGACAGCAACCTTTCGACCATTATTACGTACATATTTTATGTATCATTTTTTTTGTGGGAGTCAATCTAAAATCGGTCAGTAATGTCGATTTTTTGCATTTAAAGAAAATTATGCTATAATTTTTGTATTGTTTTACATGATACATACTTCGTTATGCAAGAAACACTTAAATTTTGAGATACAACCTGGACATATATCCAAGAACCAGATCCAGAAACCATTCAAGTTTTGGCTAAAGAATATGGTTTTCATGAGGTTATTGTTGATGATCTTTTGGAAATTAATGCGCAGTCCAAAATAGATAGTAATAGTAAGCATTTATTTCTTGCGCTCACATTTACTAAGTATTTGGAAAGTGAACAAAGATATTTGCTCAATGAACTCGATGTTATTATCGGAGAAGATTTTATCGTTACTACAACGCCTTACGAGTCAGAAAGTTTCAAAAAACTTTTGGAAACGATCAAACATGAAGATCCTTCTTGTCCAGAGTCATATAAGTGTTCACCGTATTATCTTTTGTATAGGATAATTGATTCGTTTTATGATAAAACGATGAAGTCGCTTACGGTTTCTTCTAGAAAACTGTTTGAAATCCAAGAAAAAATGTCCAATAAACATGTCGAAGAGAATATTGTAGAGGATCTGATGGATGAAAATCTCAATAAAATCTTTATAAAACATAACTTTCTTTCTCAACAAGATGTTCTTGCTGAGCTTATAGAGCATGTAAACTTATATCATGAAAAGCATTTGAATGTATATTATAATAGTTTGAAAGTTAAACTTGTAAAAATAGTAAGTACTATCAATGTACTTTCAGAAAAAAATGATTCGTTGATGTCTGCATACAACACGTTTATCGGGATAAAAAACAATAATAATGTAACAAGGCTTACGTTTGTGAATGCGATTTTTATGCCATTGACGTTGATTGCTGGTATAGGAGGTATGTCAGAACGAAGTATGATGACAGGTCCAGATAATTGGAAAATAGCCTATCCGTTGTTTTTCTTGCTTTGTGCTGGTATTGCATATATTACGATTGTGCTTTTACGTAAATTTTTCTTGAAAAAATAGTTATTTTGTTTCTTTGATAGCCAATAGTTTGCATCAAAACATATAAAATACTCATTGTAAATAGCAAAATGGGTATTTTTTATTTTTCATTATAAAAAGAATATTTCTGATCCCTCTTTCTTGATTTGTCTCGATTTCTGGGGTATACTTATAGTACACAACAAGATAAAGACTTCGTGATAAAATGATAAAAGCTCATTTCATTCGCGATAAATAACTTCTTAATACATTTCATCATTTTATCAATTTATTATTTGTTATTATGGAAAACTTTAACGCAAAATTATCATCTGAATCCGTTCGCAATGTAAACACGCTTATCCAAAAGATCGAAGGTGTCTGTAAAGATATTGAAGCAGGTCTTGCTCAGTGTCTTGAACTTAATGGAGATTCAGTAGCGCAATATAGTGTAACTACTGCTGAAAAAGTAGAATCAGAATTTGTAAATGTTGTTGTTGATAATATTACTAAGATCAAATTGCATCTTGGTGATCTCAAAAAGGCATTGAGTCAAAAAGTAATCACTGATACAACCGCGATTGAAAAAATTATTGGATCGTTGCAGGATACTTCAGCTACTTTACAAACATTCTTACTTACAAATAATTTTTTCAACAACACATTTCAATTGCCTGTCATGGAAATTCAAGCAACCATCGACCAGATTTATGAAGAAGTTACTTTGGTTGAGAGTATAAAGTAGAGAGTATAAAGTAGAGAGTATAAAGTAGAGAGTATAAAGT
>CAZKEK010000052.1:0-1808 GCA_964551805.1 uncultured Candidatus Peribacteria bacterium | reverse complement strand
AGAGTATAAAGTAGAGAGTATAAAGTAGAGAGTATAAAGTAGAGAGTATAAAGTAGAGAGTATAAAGTATAAAGTAGAGAGTATAAAGTATAAAGTAGAGAGTATAAAGTATAAAGTACAGAGTATAAATACTCAATACTCAATACTCAATACTCATGTCTCATGTCTCATGTCTTATGTCTTAATACTCATGTCTCAAAAAATAAGTGGTCTTTCAAACATATATGTGTACAAAAAGAACTTCTTGGTATAGCCAGGGAGTTTTTTTTATAAAAAAAGGGGAGCAAAATGCTCCCAACCTTTATTTTTTTATAAATTTCTCTAATTTGTTTTTAATTGCTTCCAATTCCAGAATGTATTTTTCCGTCATAGCAGGATCATGATCCTTTTGTAGGAGATAATAATCTATAATTTCCAGGCGATCTTTGATTTCATCAAGATATATATACACAGAATCTAATAAATCATTAGTTCCTATTTCTATATTATTACCATTTGTTTTGGTAGAATCGCTGGTTTGTGCTTTGCTGACCATGGTTATTACAATAACCAATATTGTCAAAAAAATTTTTGTTTTCATTTGTGTGTTTTATTTAATTATTATTTTTGTTTTTCTAAACTGTTTAGATCTTTTTGTTGCAAAAAGTCAAGTCTTCTGACTTCGAACAAATTTTTTGTTCGCCATTGATTTCTTTGGATTTTATAAATTAATTTAATCCATTTTCTATAAGATCTAGTCCTCGTTTTTTATATGTAACACTTCTATTGCTTGATGCAAGATATGACCTAATAATTTCCATTCACGTAATTAAATCTAATATTTTAAAAATGTTTTTATCGCTATGCTTTTTTGTTTCCTCAACTCAATAGTTTTTTTCAAATATTTCTCTTTGCTCTTTTGTTATAAATAAATCACGATATGTCTTATATATATCAAATATTGCAGGAGCCATTATTGTTGATTCATTATCAATTAATATTATATCTCCTATATTATTTAAAAACCAATTTCATGGATGTACGTCATTTTTGCAAATAACATTTTCTGAATCATAATGACTCAAAGATAAGAGTTCTTGAAATCTATTTTTTATTTTATATACATCGAAATTCTCTTTTATTGAATATCCTTCAATAGTATCTGAGAATGATTCAAATGTTTTTTTAAAATATTTTTCCATTTTTTGTTTAAAATTGTTTCATTCTAAAAATGGTATCTCGTTTTCTGTATCTGTAATTGAATGACATTTTTTTAATATTTTTGTAATTTTTATTATAGTATTTTTTTCATTCACATCACTTTTTGTTAATTCTCTTCAATGTAAAGCTTGATATATTGCTGTTGGAGGAATTTTATTGTTTCCTATATTTAAATATAGTGGCTTCGCAATTGGTAGTCAATATTTCTCTATAGCTAACCCTATTTTATACTCAAGAGATAATTTATCTATATCTTTGTGTAATGAACTAAATTTTAGGAATATATCTCATTTATTCTCTGTTTTAATTATAGCTACGTCATAAAATTCTTTTCATACAAATGGGCAAGGTATGAAAATCGGATATCAAATTATTTTGCCGAATTTAGGTTCTAAATAATCCATCATAAAAGTATCTTTGAGCTCCTTACCGAATGCTAAATATAGACCATCTTTTTTTTGATCATTATATATGATATTTGGTTGTGTATCCATTCTATTCTAATTTTTAAAATATTACTTCTGGCTCCAAACAACTTTTTGCTCGCCATTTATTTCTTTAAATTCTTTTGCAATGACTTTGATTTTGTCGCCGATGTTGTAAGATCG
>CAZKEK010000051.1:0-7079 GCA_964551805.1 uncultured Candidatus Peribacteria bacterium | reverse complement strand
GGCTATGGCAATATAATTAATGTTGTGTAAATCTCAAATACCGTCGTTTGTTCCTTCAATAGAGAGATTATCAAATATTATATATTGTTTGTTTGTAGAGTTAAGTATTCCATTGCTTGCTATTTGAGTACTACTATACAGAGTAGTACCACTTGTATTTTTGCTTATTACTGCACTACAAGTTGCTAGATTTCTTGTGTCAGATACAATAGCTTGTTCTCCGGTGAGGACATAAATAGTATTTCCACTGAGTGTTGCTGGTAAGGTATTTGTTTCTATGACGTTCATATATGCTCCACTACATTGTGAGCTTGTTCGTCCACTCCAGTTGGAAGTGTATGCCGTAGTATCATTTCCACCGCTTCCATACAACGCACAAATAACATTTCCACGAGTAGGATTTTGATTCCAAAATCCTGTAGTCAAAAAATTATCATTGTTCCATCATGAAAGACAATTGAGTGTGGTATCGATATTTTCTCGATAAACAATAATATTTACGGTATTGTTTTCGTTGTCTTTGGCTTGTATCGTACAGCTATCGGTACCTGTTTGATTAAGATTTGGTGTATAAGTAATACCACTTCCTGAAACCGTACATACTCACTTTGTCGCTTGAGCAATCATTCAGCTATAACTAATATCCGTACTTCCACATTTTATTCATTCTCGAACATTTGATTGAGTAATCCAGTTCGCCGTTTGTGGAACATTGGATACATTAGCATTTCCCGTAAAGTCATTTGCTGTCGGTAAAATATCAGAAAAAGTAAATGTAGCTACTTTGTATGATGAGTTTCCTAGACTATCTCTTACTCGTCCCGTTCTTGTTTGCGTTCATGGTTGTTGTGTTGGTATGTCTAACGTAGCGTTTCCTGTCCATGTGCTACCATCAAAACTATAGGGTGTACTTCACAACCCTACTCATGTATCCACTGCATATGCTAGTGTTAAATGAGCTGAAGAAATACATTCACCTCCTCATACATTATTAAAATCAAAAGTAGGGGGAGTCTGATCCAAAAACATAGTCGTCTGGAAATGTGTAGCAAAGGGTCAGTATATTTGAGTGATGATGTTTTTTTGTCCATCACCAGTAGTGAGTTTGATACCGGTACTGGTTCCTATGGCAGCGCTATAAGGTGTTCATACAAGATTTCCAAAAAGCGTATATCCAGTAGCAATCGATGCAAGTGGTTGTATGGTATATGTTCCCGTACTATTGGTTCGTGTAGGAAGCGTTCATGAAAGACTTCAGGTGAGTTTGACCGTATCATCTCAAATATATTTTGTTGTATCAAATAGTCATCCCGTAACAAGGATAGTTCAGCTATAGTATACCGGCTGATCTTGTAAGAATATTCCACTACCATACGAATAACGTACGGGTTGTGTAGCAGTAAACGTACCTGTTCCCATCAGTCCAGTAAATGCCTTGGTCCAGGAAAGTAAATAGTTTCCACTTCCATTAATCGGATTGGTTATATAGTCTCGTGACATAGTTTTTCACGAAAGAATAAGACTTCCTGTTGTCCATCATAGACTAGGATAATCACTGCTTGATCAGGTGGTAAGATTTCAAAAACCTGGTGAAATAACAGTTTCCAAATTGTTGAATATAGTATTTTGTCCATAAAATTTTATATTTGTTGCAGTAGCTGCTATTCGAGTAGAATTGTTGTTGTTATAGATATCTACCGTATGGAAATTGTTGCTTGCTATATATACACATATTCAATAATCATTGTTATATATCTGGGTATTATTGATAGTATTCCACTGTCAAGAATATAAACTTATTCCACAACCATTACGTCCATTGTTGTATGTTTGGGTATTGTTAATGGTGTTATAGTTGGAATTATTCCAAAACAAAATTCCATTCCCATAGTTATTATATGCTTGGGTGTTGTTAATTGTGTTATATCCTCATGCACTGATAGAAATTCCATGACTGGTATTATTATATACTTGTACATTATTTATCAAAAATTTGGTAGGTCAAACCAAAGATATTCATACATTTGCGTTGTATATTTTCATATTATTGAAAGTTGTGTTGTTGGATCATGCATTAGATGCTAATGCAAAAGAGTTTCTCGTATGAGCTCATCATGCTCCATTATTTGCTCCATCGAGATCGATATGATCAATGATTCCATATTTTTTGTTTGTTTGAGGTCATATCATCGCCAAAGTCATAGCACTATTAGAATAGATTTTTGTTCATAAACTATTACTACTCACTACGGCAGTACAGTCATTCATTTGTATACTGTTGGTATCGGTTTTGATAGTGCTACTTCAGGTGACGACATAAATCGTATTGGCTGCTAAATTGTTGAATGTTAGTTGTCCTACATATACGACATTCATCCCAGAGTCTAAACAAGAAGCAGCAGAATAGCCACTCCATGTTTGGGTATAGGCGCTTCCTTCATTTCCGCTACCATATAAAGCTTGGATAATATCTCCTGTGCTAGGATTGCTATTCCAAAAATCAGCAGAAAGAAACTGACTATTATTCCAGGTTGCTCCTCAAGGAAGCGTCCAGAGTGTAGCATAGGTAGAAGCTCAGAATAACGCAAAAAATATTCCAAAGACTATAGGGAATAGTGATGTTGTTTTTGGTAGACAAAGGAATCTTCGTTTTTTCATACCGTAGCAATCACATAAATTCGCGTCAAACCGAGCAAATCGTCGGTTACTATAAGTATACGGAGAAGAGTAAAAACAAGCAAAAAAAGGTCAGAATATATTTTCTTTTGGGTTGGTATATTGTAGTTTTTGTGGTATAATATGTCTTTAAATCGTGGATTATTGCTCTCATCAAAAAAAATAAAAAAAATCCCCAATATATGGGGAAAAATAGAGTCGTTTTTTGTAAATTTATTGTGCATTTGCTTCTTTTTCGTCAATAATCAATAATTGTTTCGTTTGTTTTTCTTTTTTGATAGTTCAGAGTTTTATCTCCATTTCTTTTTTCTTTTCTTCAATCTCATTTTTTGTTCTTGTTGTTTGTTGTATGATTTTTTGTTTTGTTATATATACAGGATCATTACTGTTGAGTCATTGCATATCAGAGGAAGCATTTTGTATTTGTTTATTCATAAAACTTATTCTTGTCGTATATTCATCAATCATATACTCAAGTACCTCCATATAGGTCATATAATATTTTTGCTGAAGTTTGAGTAACTTCATTCTCTCGTTTTTTTTCTCCAAAAATTTTTGTTCAATAGTAGAAAGCACTCACATTTCTTGCGTATATTCTTTTTCCATATTCTTGTATTCTTGGCTTTCTGTATTGTGTTCTTCTTTCATCTTATTCAAGATTGTAGTGAGTTTTTTGATTTTATTTGTCTTTTGAAAATCTATATTTCCTTGAGTTGCTTGTATGGTATACTCAATATCTGCAATATCGTTATTGATTTTTTCAATAAGCGTTTGATTATCATATATGCTCGAGAGATTGTAGATGTGATTATTGTATATTTCATTGACCATTGCTTGTTCTTGGACTGTAGTAGTTGGTGCAATTATTGTTTTGGTGGTGTTTTGCTCTTGTTTATGTGCTTTGGTGTATGCTTCATTATTGTCTTGGATTTGCTCAACAGAAAGTGGGTTGGTTCATAATGCATTGGGTAAGTTATCAAGTATTACCGTAGTTCACAAAAAACTCAGCGTAATGTTTTGAATGTTTCTTTGTATACGTCATGGATTGACAATCTCTTTTTTGATAGCCCATCATACTAATAGACTATCAGGATAAATGATAGCTGTTTTGCTATCCAAAAATCTTAATTCTTTATAGACGGTTTTCCCTTTTTTTGGGTTGTTGGGATTTTTTATATATACGGGTAAAATAATATTTGGGATCGTTTTTATCTCGCCCCTATTCGTTCATTGCATAGATTTTTCTAGATATGCCATATAGGTATCTTTATGTTCTTGGTATTCAGCAAACGGAGTATTTTTTGCCATATGTCGATCATCATTGCTGATGGTTTTGTTTTTGAGTTCAATAGCTTTTTCTGCAAGTAGTTTTCCTACGCTTCCTCCTCTCACTCATGATTGGATACCACAATACCCATACATCCAAAACGTTTTTTGACTTTTAATATCATAGACTCTATACATACGATCCACGACACCTTCTCTAAACAAAGTAAAAAGTCATTTGTCTATAGGGAGTTCATGTCTATCAATACCAACAATTCTTCCATTGAGCATCAGCATCTTTATACTTTCTTGTCCTATTCACAATCCATCATCACTTATCAATCCATCCATTTGGGTGTATCAAGGGTTTTGTCTAGGAATCAATGTAGGCATGCTATATCATTTTACTCCATATTGAAGCAATATAAAATCAGTAAGTCCATTTTTTTGATTTTCTGAATCTCTATCATTTTGAAAAGCATTATGCCAGATTGGATTCACTCATGGTTGATCAAAACGCATATCTCTTCGATAGATATCAGTAAAATATCTAAAAAATTGATAATCTCCCAGAGAAAATGTTTTGAGATTAGGTTGGTTGATAATATCTATGAGCTCAGCGACTTCATTAAATGCAGCTTTTTCGACAATAAGGGTATCGCGATAAACAATACCTGTACCTTCACCTTTATCTTTTTTTTCTTTGATAAGTTTTTTTCTATCATAATTGCTGATGATATATGATTTAAGTTTTGGAGGGATTTTACTGGAAAACTGACGTTTGGTAATATCATAGCGATCTTTGTTGTCATCATATATATGCTCCATCATTTCATAGGACAGATCAAAATTGTTTGCGTCAGTTCATTTTCCCGCATATTCCAACTGTGGCAGTTCTACAACCGTAGAAACGCGTGTTTTTCAGACTTTTTTTGTATATTTTACTCATGCAAGTTGTACATCTACGGTCTTGCTAGAATCTACCGTATACATGGTATAATTAGTCACAAAACTTTTTTTGATAGGAACATTTTTTTTCAATACCTGACTATATGCCGAATCGCTCATCACTTCTTTTTTCTTGTTTTCTTCATACGTAGAATATCATAGTTTGTAGGGTTGTCTATAAGGGAGTTTTTTGTAAGAAATAAATTTTATATTATCTTCAGTAAATCAAATGTTTACGAGCAATGACAAAAGTGCGTTGTCCAAAAGGAGATAATCGTATGCAGAAGTCAGTGATCTTTTGTTATAGGTAGTTTTTCCATGTGCGCCAATAAATTTTCCTCACAACAATCAGATAACATGATCGCTTCCATACGGTCATTTTTTAAATGCTTCTTTGAGCTTACCAATTGCTGTCCACTCATCAATCACTTCCTTTTTCTCCAAAGAATCTTTGCTGACTTCTTTTTGGGCCGGTTGTGTATTCTTGGTTTGTGTGTGTCATTCATCGGGCATCCCCAACAACAAAACGAGAGAAATTGCTGCAGCACGAACGACGTTTTGCAGTTTGTTTGAGATGTGTTTGGATGATTGAAGAAGATTTTGCTCTTCCATACGTCAATATGCTCATATAAAGAGAGTCTATTCTAAGCATATTCCAAATGGTTTATTTTGTCAAAAAATAGAAGTATTTTTTGTTTATGGAATTGACATAAGTAAAATAATAACAAATTTACTGGAGATAATGTAGATTCTAGTTCAAAAATTTATCTTCCGTTCATCTATTCAGCAACGATGTCATCTGGGTAATCGCCGTCTGATTGAGCAGTTGTAATCTTTTACTTTGTAAAATTTTTAATCTGATATATTCTGCGTTGAGACTTTCCATATTCGCGAGAATAATGAGTTGTTCTATCGTTGCGTAATCTCTAATATTCCCCTGTTTTCACGTATTCTTCGTTTGCCATTGTTTTGCCGTCATGCCGAATAAAGCGAGATTGAGGACGTCCGCTTCGTCAGCATAGAGGATGTTGATAGCATTCTGAGAAAGTTCTTTTGGAATAAGATTATCTTTGATAGCATCCGTATGGATTTTGTAATTCATCTTAGTGAGAAATCTTTTTACATTCCAGTCTAGCGACTGCGTTTCTTGCGCTTTGAGTCTTTGAAATTCTTTGATGAGATAGAGTTCAAATTCTACAGAGATTCGATTGGCAAATTTTATTGCTATATCTTTGTGAGCATAGGTTCATCATCAGTATTTTCCAGAGTTACTTATCAGTCCAATTGCTTGTGTTTTTTCTATCCGCATTTGAGGAGAAAGTGTAAATGCATTTGTCCCCGCATCATTTTTAAAGGCATCGAATTCGATGCTGTTAAAATTTGGATTATTAATAAATTCCCAAAGTCACAAATAATCTATTGTATTTCTCAATCTTAACCAGTTTGCAACAACACTTTTGGGAGCTAGAGTGTTTTTTCGTTTGGCAATGTCCGTAAGTGATATAAAATCATTATTTTCCATTTTCTTTACGTTAACCAATATTCCAAGAACGTGAATTTGCTGGTTTTTTTTCATGATACAAAAAAAGATGCTAAAAAAACGGTAAAACATCTCATTCCTTCTATTTGTTGGCAACTACTTGAATTGTAAATATTATAATAAAAAAATCAATATTTCTTGTATTTTTTAAAGGTCTCGAATTCGTTACCTTTAAATGTTTGCAACACGTCTTTATCTTGTAATTTCTCTTCAAAACCATACCTTACCTATAAGACATAAGTAGTAAGTAATGAGACATAAGACAAAAGAGGTATCTTGATACTTGATACTTTCTACTTGATACTTTATTTTTTTTAAAAAAAGCACTATGGAACTTTCTGTCATTGCTGGTATTGTAGGTTCAGGTATTTTACTTATCGGAGCGGCTTGGCCAATTGAAAAAACTAACGTACCAACCAAATCAGTCAAAAACTGGTTGTTCGCGATTGGTTCGTTGATTATGATGCTCTACGCTGTTCTTGGATATCTTGTCGGAGGATCAGTATTTTTTGTTGTGTTGGAATTGTTTGTTTTGCTCGCAGCAGTACTTATGATGCTAGGAACCAAAGACACGCTCAATACACGAGTTATCTTGATTGCTGGTATATTGCTTGGTATACGATCCGTTATGGTATTTGTATGACCAGCT
>CAZKEK010000050.1:0-7164 GCA_964551805.1 uncultured Candidatus Peribacteria bacterium | reverse complement strand
CATTTAAATGAACAGATACAGAGACGGGAATTTCTTTGGATAATAGAACCAACGTTACCGTAAACAACGTAGATATTTTCCATACTACAGCAGGGATGTATTCTATGAGTGGGACATTTTTGCTTAGCAACGCAAGATTGTTTAATAATGTTGTTGGAATTTATGGGTGGAATGGAATATCTTCACTTCCATGACTAGAAGGAAGCATAACCATCATCAACAATTCTCTTTTGTATAATAATGGTACCTGAATATATTCAGCGGTTTCTACGATCAACAACACACAGATATTTAACAATACTTGAGGTGTCGATTCCTGGGTAATAAATAGTAACAATAGTATATATTATAACAATATCCAATGAATAAAAGCCATTTTTGCTGGATTGAATACTAATGTAGTATTTAACAATGAAATTGCTTTGAATATCTTAGGGCAAACCAAGTACTTTTGACTTTTAAAATTATTTTGAAATACTACTGATCGTTTAACATCAACTCCTTTTTCTGGAGAAGCATCATCTTCTTTTATTTCATCATGGACAGCGGGAACATTAGATACAGGAACCGTTACGCTGGATTATGATTGGATGACTAACCCACAAAATGGAAGTGGTAAATGGCTGCTTAGTGGTACAAATCGATCATTATTAAGATGACCACAAGTTTTTGATACGACAAAACAACCCATTAGATATATTTTTGGTGGTAATGTTTTGAAACAAGCTATGCCAGTATCTACTGGCGTACCTGTACGATCATGATGATATGAATATGGAATAGATGGTGCCGACTATAGCACCACAAAATATATTGCTGAACCAGATTCTCTTTTGCCTTCCGCACAACAAACACTCGTTAATCAATATTTCTGACCTACTTCTACCTTTACAGAAAATTGGCAAACAAATGGATGTTCTCTTTCTGCATTTCAAGTAAAAACCCTTACTCCAGGAAATTTTTCTAGTTATGCATTGGAAGATCATACTATTTATCTTCTTACCTGAGGTACCTATATATACAATGCAAATATATCCACACATGCATTTGTGTTTAACGGAAACTGTATAGCTCTTGTAGGGACAGATGGTACTAAGTTTAGCAAAAACTCTGCAATATTAATTCCGAGCATGATTTATGCAAACAATAAACGTAATATTATTATCGACAATATAAAAATCAATGCAAGTACAATGTATGGAAATCCTATACAAACAGCGATCAAGTTTGATGGAGCAACCAACAATAGTACCATTAATGCTGCACAAGTGTACAATACTAGTTTATATGGAATTTATCTTGGACAATGATCACATCATATCACTATCCTCAATACCCAAGCATTTAACAATGCTGCAGCTGGTATACATCTCTACTATTCTTCAAATTACAATGTAATCAACAATACTCAGACATACAACAATGGTGAGTATGGAATTTGGTTTGCTAATGGATCAAAAAGAAATACATTGAACAATTTCCAATCCTACAACAATAATATTGGAGTATTCTGAGATCTTACTACACAAGAAAATGTACTCAATAGAGCTGCTATCTACAACAATAGTAGTGCAGGTATTTCTTTTAAAAATACCTCTGGAAATATTCTCAATGACGTAAGACTTTACAACAATACCGTTGGAATCAAGACCCTCTATGGTTCATTGGGAAATATGTATTATGGAGAGCTTTTCCTTTTTGACAATGGAAAAAACTTTGATGGAACAAGCGGTAATGATAATTATTTGGCTCCTGCTACTGCTGGTATTTTCCCTTATGGAGGTACGTTAAGTACAGGAAGCAATATAGCTGGATGTGTATATGTTACCAACCCAACACTTTCTGGAACTACAACTACGCTCCTCAATACTACGTGTACCAATACATGATATGTTTCGACATTCCCCGCTACACTTGGGAATTCATCTGTCAATTACGCATTTGGATTGAATATGTATAAACAAATAGTACCGGTAAGATATGCTCCTGACAATACGCTTGTACTTATTCCTTCACAATATACTGCTGACAAATATATTGCTGAAACCTTTGCTATCCGAGATACCGTACCAGAATGACTCAGCTTTGTTTCAAGTGGATCAGCTGAATTGTGAACTTGGTATACTACAAATATATATACTGCGGGTATTATTAATATGCCGGTGCCTATCACGTTATCATTTACGCCGAGTACCACTTCTGGATATCTTATTATCAGCTGACATGCTAGCGGACTTACTTGAATAATAAATAATGGAGATACAATACAAATTAGTCTTTTTACCAAAACATGATATGTACAAACTATCACTGGTGTAGTAACTATATGATGAGCAAACACTTCATTTAGTGTTACTACTAGAGGTATACAACAAACACCTACATCATGATCATTTGCTTTTGGTACACTTACCAACATACCTATAAATACCTTTACCTGAGTTACAACTACCGTAAATGGTATCGAAACATGAGTTTTGGCTTCTATTACCTTTTCTCCTGCTACTACATCATGACGACTAGAAATATATTCTTGATCTACCCTAATGAGCTCATGAACAACATGATTGCCGGTATTCAATGGGAATCAAATAAAAGCTATTGCACAAAGTAGCTCATGATATACACAAATCGTTACTTGATACATAACTATAGGACTTGGTACAGGTACGCTTACATTGATAACTAAATGATCTGATAGTGTAGTTCCTACAACTCCTATCCTTCGTTATCCACTCAGCTGAGAAAGCATTTCTTTTGTCCATTTTACGTGGACTGCGAGTATTGATACCTGATCTGGTATCGCATGATATGTCTATGAAATAGCTGACGATAATCGTTTTAGAAATATAGTAGCTACGTGATTTATTACTACGTCTACCGGTATAGAATGATCAGCAAATACAGACTTTGATCCTGATTCTAGTAAATATTATGTAAGAATACAAGCCAAAGACAATGATGGAAATCTTTCTGCACGAAGTACTACAGGATATTTTAAGTATGTATCATTTAGTGATCGAGATTTTGCTAACAAAGAAAATGCTAATCTTAGAACATATTATGATTCCAATGAAATTACCTTAAATCATATTCCTGAAAACACCTCGTTATGGTTATCTCTTGAAGGAGATGGAACACTCTACAAAAATGGTGATGATGTAGGAACTGGTACTTTCGTAGAAAATGATGATGTTATTTATGTTTCTATGAGATCTAGCAATAGCTATGATAGAACGGTTTCTTCTACTATTACCTTAGCCAACAGAACTCTTGAATATAGTATCACCACAAAAGAAGAAGGCGATACCTCATGTAGTTTGTCTGATACGGAAAAAGAATCCATTCAGATGATTTTTGATAGTTTGGTAGAAAATTATTCTGGAGATGCCACCAAGTTTGATGAATTTCTTTCTACTATGAAAAGTATGGTAGCTGATGAAATAGACTTTTCCAATGATTGTAATCTTCAATATTTTCAGAATCTGATTGATGATGCGCAAGGTATAGGAACATGAAGCGTAAATACCGAATCACATATCGCTCCAAACTGTAAAGAATACCGAGTAAGTTACGATACAAGCAAAGCTGGATATACTTCTCCAAACTTCAAAACGATTGTATATTTTGCCAATCGTGACGCGCTTATAAGATATATAGATGGCAAAAACCCTGGAGATTGCCATATCAACACCTATGGAACAAATTCATGGGTATTTACCAATACCGATCCAAGCAAACATATTGCTCCAAACGGGAAGATATATTTTATCCAGAATAACTGAGCATGATATACTTCTAATAGTTTCACTACAAGCAAATATTTTAGTACGATTGATGCATTACGTAGTTTTATAAATAGCAAAAACATTCCTCAATCAATCCGAAGTCATCAAGTAGATACCAGCTTTACTCCGCAGGTATATACTGCCCCAAATGGGAAAGCATATACTATATACAAAACCGATAGATGATATATGTCCTATAAACTGCTAAATGTTAGATACTTTACTAGCTTAAGCGATATTCAGAGTTTTATCAGTAGAAATAATAGCAAATAGAGCTTAGAAGTTAGAATTAAAAAAACCTTGGCGGTATATGCCAAGGTTTTTTTCTAAGCTCGATTTAATTTACTATCTTGTGCATAATACCATTGATCAGTTTAGGTGCTCATTCATCTGAATATCTTTTTGCAAGTTCTATCATTTCATTGAGCAGAACTTCTTTTGGCGTTTCTAGTTCTTTCCATTCTGTATATCCAAGAAGAAATATTCCTTGATCTAAAGGATCCATTTGGTCATATTGGAAGGTTTGGGCGTGTTCATTTACTTTTGCTTGTATTTCCTCAAGATAAGAAATACATTTGGTTCCTACTTTATTGATGTAATCAAAATCAATATCTTCGAGTGCTCGTTCGTCATAAAAACAGTCTACAAATTCTTTGAAATCTTCAGGCGTATAGAGAACGAGGTGCGTTTTTATTTGTTCTTTGAGTTTTTCTTTTTCTTCTTCGTACATCCCTTCATCAGTTTTGAAAATATAATCGATAAATAATGATTCCGTAATCATTTTATCCTGATGTAAAAGATTAACAAAAAAACAATGCTGATACAAATAGGAAAGTACTATTTTTCTCGCATTGATTCTTGCTTTTATGTTCATATGAGGAAACTAAGGAACTAAAGATCACTTCGTATAATTTTCAATTTTGAATTAGTTTACGCGTTTACTACGGTATCTTTGCTTTTACTCTTGATAGTAATTACTTGTTTTCCTTTGTAGTATCCACATACTGGACAAACTCTATGTGCTAATTTTTTAGCTCCACAGTTTTTGCATACAGATATTTGGTGTGCATCTACCATTCTTTGAATATTTAATCTTTCCCATGTAGAATGTCTTTTGCGTCCTTGTGATTGGGAAATTTTCTTTTTTGGTCCGATTGTCATGATATTGGTTTAGAATGTTAAAATGTTGAAGGTTTTGAAGGTTGAAGGTTAACCATTTAACGTTTTAACCTTTTCCCCTGTAACGAAAATTATTTGATATCAACAAGCGTTTTGAGGTATTTTCTTCCATCAAATCTAGCTATCTTTTTTTTGCTGAACGTAACTATTCCATCAATTTTTGCATGTACAGAAAAATCGCTACCTAAGTAAACATTTTTTCCGCATTCATATTTTGATCATTTTTGTCTAATGATAATATTTCCTGCAACTGCTTGTTGTCCTCCAAAGACTTTGACTCCTCTATACTTTGGCTTCGAATCTCTAAGGTTTTTTGCGGATCCACCGGCTTTTTTGTGTGCCATTTTATAATATAACTAACAATTAAAAACAAAATTTAGTGTTTTGTGTGCTTGAATATAGCAATTTCTGTTGTATTTTCAAGCTTTACTTTAATAAAATACTTTATATTTTCATTCATCTCCTCCCCTGACATATTTTCTCCAGGGGAATTGATGCATATATACTTACTCTTGAATATCTATTCCATGATCTTTTCTGTAAATTTCACCTACTGGCAAGAGTCTTCCAATAATAACATTTGATTTAAGATCAGAGAGTTTATCAATAGATCCTTTGAGTGATGACCCTACCATTACTCTGATAGTTTCTTGGAAGGATGCAGCAGATAACCACGAATCAGTTTCTTTTGCAATATTGGTCAATCCAAGTGCCAATCTCTTTCCTTTTGCTGCTTTTTTACCTTCAGCTTCAAGTTCTCTATTTACTTTGATAAATTCTTCATACTTAACGAATATTCCTGGTATAAAGCTACTATTTCCAGAATCTTCGATAAAGACTTTTGAAAATAATTGTTTTACGACTACTTCGATATGTTTGTCATTGATATCTTGTCCTTGAGATCCATATACTTTTTTGATCTCTTTGATGATATATTTCTGTGCTTCCAGATCTCCTACAATATTTTTGTATTCTTTGATAGAAAGTGCTCCTGTAGTAAGAATTTCTCCCTTGAACACTTCTTCACCATCTTTTTTGATAGCATTGAGCCCGGTAACAGATTTAACATATTCTTCTTGGATACCCAAAACCACATAATCTGCTTTGATTTCCAATATTTTTCCAGATTCTTTTACTTTGAGTTTACTCTTTCCTTTGGTTGCAAATATTCATCATTTTTTGATTTCTTCTCATTTTTTGACGGATACTTCATATCATGACTTGAGCAAATATGTTTTTTTCTGATATTCTGATATTACTTTTACATATCTGACTTTGTTGGTTTCATAGAACAATACTTTTCCATCAAATGGCGCGATTATAGCTGGTGTCTTTGGATCTCTCACCTCAAACAATTGTTTTACTCTATCAATACCTTGAGTTGTTTCTCCTCCTTGAGCTACTCCTCCTTCATGGAAGGTATCAAGTGTCAACTGTGTTGATGGTTCTCCAATAGATTGTGCAGCAATAATTCCTACAGGAACTCATACTTCTACTACTCTTCTTGTAGAAAGATCTGTTCCATAACATTTTTGACAGATTCCACTAATACTATGACAAATCAATGGTGTTCTTACTTTTACTTCTTCAATACCCATATCTTTGAGCAATGTTATATTTTCTTTGTCTAATAAATCATCTTTGGTGAGAATAACATTTTTCTTGGCATCGAGAATATCTTCCGCAAGGAATCTACCACCAATAACCCCATAAAAATTATCTCATTTGAGTTCTGATTCTTGTTTGGTGTAAGTTACATATTTATCGCTTCCACAATCGTGTTCTCTAATAATCACTTCTTGTGATGCATCACACAATTTTCTGGTTAAGTATCCAGATTCAGCAGTTCTCAACGCTGTATCCGCTTTTCCCTTTCTTCATGCATGCGCAGAAATAAAGTATTCGATAGGTCTCAATCCTTCAACGAAGGAATTTTTGATAGGAAGTTCGATAATTTCTCCTTGTGGATTTACTACCAATCCTTTCATACCAGCAATCTGCGTCATATGTGTTTGCGATCATCTCGCTCATGAATCTACCATAGTATACAAGTCTTGTCCTGGTCCAGTAATAGATTTTAGACTTTCTTCTATTTTCTTTTTAACTTCAGTCCAGATTTTGATAACAAATCTATGTTTTTCTTCCTCAGAAAAGAATCCTTTGAAAAAATATTTATAGACTTCATTGGCTTTCATAT
>CAZKEK010000049.1:0-7184 GCA_964551805.1 uncultured Candidatus Peribacteria bacterium | reverse complement strand
CAAAGCATTGATAAGTACATAAATACCAAACAATAAAGAAAGTTTATAACTGTCTTTTATCAAACGTTCTTGTGACACTTCACGAAAAAATTTTTGGATTCCAAGAAACAGATAAAAACTCGCTCATCGAGAAGCAATAAATATCCCTAATATCCCCAAAGCAATTCCTATAATAGGATCTTCATAGACATTGATACAGGTATACGTAACAATAAGGATAATCACTCCTAAGACAAACTTTATTAATGATACTATGTGATATACATACATACTGACTACATAACTAATGATAAATGGTGGATGAATAGTTGACTAAAGGTGGCTTAATAGTTGACTAAAGGTGGCTGTTTTCTAAATTCTAAACACACCCCTTTTACGTCATTCCGGCACCCCGGATTGCAGCCGGAATCTATACAATGCAAACTGGATTCCGGCTGCAACTTCTTAACCCACGCAGTTCTGCGGGGCAGGCTGCCGGAATGACGTTATAGAGTGAGAGACACGGGAATGACGTACGGTTGTTTTCTAAATTCTAAGTTCTTAATTTTTTCTCCATTGTTCAAATCTTCGTCAGATTCCCGCAGAGATGACAGCGATACATATTGCCAACGTCCAAATAATATTGTGCGTATAAAATGCATCTACCGCAAGTCTTTTGATAATAATACCCAACAATGCTCGGATAACTACGAATGCAAAAATAATATTAGACTTTTTGTAAAGATTTCGAAGCGTAAGAAGTGTAGCGATCAAGATAACTATAATCGTTCGAACTATAGGTGATATACCAAATGCTCACCATCTTGCAAATACGAGCAACGCAGAAATATTTGCTATAACTGCTACAGACAATCGTCCAAGATATAAACTAAATGGAACTTGTACAAACCATTTATCTCACAAGCTTCCGAGTTTTTTTCCTAGTTCTACTCTATGAGCTATGACACCGAGGAATAATAAAAAGAAAATAATAATGACTACAGAAATAAATACCTGCCTATATTGTCGAGCGAACATTCGTCAAATGTTGGTTGCGCAAGAAAGAAGAAACCAGATTCAAATTTTTTTGGTAATGTTGTTGGTTTTGGCTTTGTAAAAATCTACCAATTGCCAAATAACGAATGCTCCCAAAAACAAATAAATAACTCCCCAGATAGAAAATGTAATAGCTGCAGGAGTAAAAAGATTAGGATAAAGATCAGCTAATTGTCCAGTCGTCATACCACCAATAGGAATACTCACGGCTAGATAATTGACAATAAGCACCGCAACAAACCCCAACACATTTCCCACCGCAAGCACCTGCATTCGTGATGATTTTTTTGTTGTTTTTTTCATAGAGAAGGAATAAAAAAGCTAAAAGATAGACTATCTATACTCAACTTCTTGTAAACTTCAACAATAAAATATTGAGTTGTAATCAGACTACGCTTGCCTATATTTTAGGTATAAAAATTTTATTCTTTTATTGATATTACCATGAAACAATCAATCAAGACTCCTGTAGCTGTTTGATTATCATTGTGAATGTATTTTGGAATATGATTATTTTTGTCTGCGATTTTGGCTATGTATTTTGGATACTGCAAAATCTTTGTTAGTTTTATGAGCACCTTTTATATTGGGTATCATGCAACACGAATTTGAGCTTTCTTTGGACTTCTCCGAGGATTTGTAGATATGTTTGTGGGATGATTTATCATTGCCCGATTGATTAGTTTCTTTCAAAAAAAGATGAAATAATTTTTCTGATTTTTTTTCACGATACTATTTTTTATTTTGTTATCTCTTTTTTTCATGAAAAAATTTGCTCTTTTCGTTGTACTTTTTTCTTTGGTTACGCTAACCACGGGATGTGGAAAAACTACACCACCAGAAACATGTTCACTGACGGGTAATGTATGTGCATTGAGTTCTGGAACCGTAGACCAAAACGTCGTATCTGGAGTTTTGCTTGCTATCAAAAACAATGATTTGCCTGCATTAGCAAAATTTGTATGACCACAATGACTTCGTTTTTCTCCCTATGAATATGTAAATACGTGATCAGATATTGTCTTGACCAAAGCCGAAGTAAGCAATGGATTGACTATGTCTAGATCATTTACTTGGTGAGTTTCTGACTGATCAGGAGAACCTATTGATTTGTGAATTGGTCAGTATTTTGATAAGTTTGTACGTGATGCTGACTACGCAAAAGCTCCCCAAATTTCCTACAATGAAATTATACAAAAATGAAATACGACAAATAATATTGCAACAATATATTCTGGGAAACAACGAATAGAATTTTATTTTTCTGGATTTGATGCTCAATATGAGGGTATTGATCGAAAGAGTTTGACGTTAGTGTTTGAACAAGTCGCTGGACAACGATATCTTATCGGTATTGTTCATGGAGCTTGGACTATTTAAAAATCTTGAATAATTTGCAAAAATAGACTGATGTAGATATACTTATATGGTATTTTTATATCAGTTTTTTTGTATGAAAAATACAATAGATAACAATATAGAAACTTCTTTGGATATAGCCCAAGAATATAAAGAAAATCCAGAAATGGAGGCACTATGGAAAAAGACATTCCAAGACCAATATAAGCCCGATACAACAATTGATTTTCAACAAATCAAAGATTTTCTTATTGAAAGAAACAAAGAAGATGAATATCGAAAAATGAGAAACTACAATTACCACATAATGAATCCTATGATACTCTGTGATATATTTATAAAAACATGACCCAAACAATTAAGTATTAGTTTTCTAGAGTCATTACCCAATGACATAAAACAATGTTTAGCAGATTTACTTTTGGAAACATGGCCTTTTAATGATATACAAAAAAACTTATGAACGGCTATGCTCTTTTGGATATGGCATCATTGTTATTATTTTTCTAATAAACGTAATGAAAAACTAAAAGACTTCTTTATTAATTCTACATCATTTATTTGATCTGAAAAAAACTATAACCTACTCGAAAAAGCATATACTGCACAAAAAGGACGTGATATTCATACCACACTATTACTATTTGGAATAGCAACACACCTACAAGAAGATATCTCTGATTGAAAAATAGATGAATATCTACAAAATACACTATGAAAAACATTTTCACTTTCCGCTTTATACCCTCGCAATGAACATACAAAAGGACACGAAGAAGAACGATCTTGAAAAGATACTGATAGCAATGGAAATACTATAGATCCAGATAGTATCAACAAAACATCTATCTATACTGAGTATACTCTCAAATGAAGATATTTGAAAATTCCTAATCGTCAGAATCCTGATATATACAAAAATCGATCATGAATGACCTATAAAGTTTATTTAGATGGACCTATGGGAATTTGATTATTTCATAATAACAAACCCATTGCCCTGATATCCTTTTCTCTTCAAGATTCACAAACCGTGTTCATCCATCAGATTCAAGCACTTAATACTAAATATTTTGATAGGTATGGGAGAACGATACAACAAAAAACAGATACAATATTACAAACGATTCCGTGGCAAAAGACATTATATGATATAGTGCTTTTGTTGGCAAAAAAATATCAATGCAAAAATATAGTCATCCAAAGCTGAGAGGAAAATCCACGAATAGATATATTAAGAGAAGAATTACAATATGATGAATACAAATGAAAACTAGTACAAGTAACAATCGATCAACCACACTTATCTCTAGATATTGCAAAACAGATTTATGATGTTTTTGCAAAAAAACAATGATTTAAACAAAACAAGACAACAAAAAACCGAGACAAAAAAATTTAATTTATTCTCCTTTTTCTATTTTTTCATACCCTAATTGTCCACAAGCACCCTTCATTTCTCTTCCCATACTATCTCTAATGGTTACAGTGATACCTCATTTTTCCAATATTTTTTTGAACTGTTGCATAGATTCATTGTCACTTTCTACCAGTTGAATAGCTGGGTTGGTATTGTAAGGAATAAGGTTGACGTGAGCGAGTTTACCTTTGAGGAGAGTAACCAATTCTTTGGCAAGCTCAGGTTTATCAGTCATATTTTTGATCATAATATATTCATAGAAGATTCTATTGTCTGATGATCTCACATATTCAGCAAGCACTTTATTGAGCGATTCTAATGGATATGCTTTGGCTACTGGCATAAGTTTATCACGTAATGCCTGATTGGGTGCGTGAAGTGAAATAGCCAATTTGACGGGTATTTCGTCTTTGATAAGTTGTCTGATTCCTGGAATAATTCCTGCAGTAGAAATGGTGATATGTCTGCGAGAAAGTGAAAGTCACGCTTCTTGTCTGAGCATAATCTCGATAGATTTTTTGACGTTTTCGTAGTTGAGTAATGGTTCGCCCATTCCCATAAATACTACGTTTCTCACACCGAATAATGTTCCATCATCCTGTTTACCAAATTTATTTTTGATATAATTATTGGCAAATACCACTTGTGAAATCATTTCATCTCGCGTAAGATTTCTTTTGAACCCAAGTTTTCCTGTCACACAAAATAAACATCCCATAGGGCATCCAACCTGTGATGAAATACACAGCGTGATTCTATTGAGTTTTTCTTGATCGTTTTTGTTGTATTTTTCATGTTGTCGATGATAGAGAATTACTGCTTCGATAACATGTCCATCATGCGTTTTAAATCAGATTTTTGTGGATGTTTTGTCTTCCAATATTTTGTCTGGAGTCAACGTTACAACAGAAAATTCTTTGTCCAAATCTTCTCTCAATTCTTTGGAAAGTGTCGTCATATCGGAAAAATTTATATTCTGATTTTTGAATATTTCTTGGTAGACTTGTTTGAGTCTGAATGGTTGGAGTTTGTGCTCCTTGCTAAATTCTTGGAGTTTACCAGCGTCGAGGATTGATGACTTCGTCATACTTTCAAATGATAAATGATAAATTAGAAATGATAAATGTCGGAATTGCTGAAATGAATTATTGTAAAATAACTATAGTTTATGATAAGATAAATTCTTTCATCTATCATCTATCATTTCTCATCTATAATTATTTTAAGAGAGTTTTTTTATAGAACCAACACCTCTCACCACCGTTTATAAAGATAGATTTTTTTCGGGTACCGCCATCATTTTCTGGAGCGAAATTTTCGTAAGAAGTAATTACTCATCCATGCAATTTCGGATGTTTGGTGAATAACTCAGTGATAGTGTAATATATTTTTTCTAAATCATAGGTATTCATTCTGAGTCCGTACGGTGGATTGGAGACCAGAGTACCGAGTAATGAGTATCAAGTATCAAGATATTCATTTACGTCTTTGATTTCAAAAGCAATATAGTCTAGTACGCCAGCATGTTTTGCATTTTCTTGTGCGATAGAAATCATATTTGGATCGATATCTGATGCGATGATAGTATGCTGTTTATCTAGGAATATTTTGGATTTTGCTGCGGCTACTTCTTTGTCGAATAACGATTGGTCGTATCGCTTGAACTGCTGGAAAGCAAAATTGCGGAAGCTCCCGGGTGCGATATTTTTGGCGAGCAAAGCTGCTTCTATGACTATTGTCCCGCTTCCACAGAAAAAATCGTAGAGTGGTTCGCTAAATTTTCGTCCTGACAAAAGCAATAATCATGCGGCGAGCGATTCGTTGATTGGTGCTTCTCCTGTGGCTTTTTTGTATCATCTTTTGTGAAGCGATTCTCCGGTAGTGTTGAGTAAGATCGAACACATATCGCGTTCTATATGCACGAGAACCTCTATCGCTTGCTTGTCGTGTTCTTCGGGAAGTTGTCAATCTTTGCCGTTGAGAATATTTTTGACGATAGATTTTTTGACAATAGATTGGATTGTTGGCGTACTCGTAAGCAAAGATTGTTTAGTGATAGCAGAGACGTTGATTGGGTTTCCCTGCACGTATGTTTTCCAATCGATCGTAGAAACCAAGTCAAAAAGTTGATTGAAATCAGAAGTAATATGTTGTCCCAATTCCAAAAATAATTTATTTCCGACTCTCGATCGAAGATTCATTTTGGCAATCGCAGAAAAATCACCCTTGAAACGTACCATCGTTGGTCACGAACTCATAACGGTATATCCAGCGATTTCTACTTCTTTTTTGAGGATGGATTCTAATCCTGCTGCGCAGGTGATGACAAAATTCATTATTTCAACTAACAACTAAAAATTAACAACTAACCTGCCTACCGCAGGCAGGCAACGATGGATTTATTCATATAAACCATAGGTAATTAGTGAATTTAGCTTAGTTATTTCCTATGAAATTGCTATGGCTTTTTGGGAAAGATTGGGTATAGTTTTTGTGAAACACAAAAAAAAAGAAAAAAATGAAAAACACAAATAAAAAAATACTAGTGAAATCCATGAAAATATTTTTTTATGTAATAGTGGCTGTTTTTGGTGGATATCTGATGATTTTTGGATCAGACAACCAAAATATAAACAACAAATCTTTGGCTGGACTTATGCTTTTTATTATCGGTTTTTTGGCATTTGTTCGAGAATTGGCTAAAATTTATTTTGCTAAAAAAATAGTGGAAGGCAAAAAAAATACTGAACCAATTGATGAAAAAACTATGGAATAACCAAAAAGAAATTAATGTATTTTTTTAAAAAAAGTCTTGCTTATCAGTCGGACTTTTTTTATTTGAAAATTTTTCAGCTTAGCTGAACAGCACTTCGTCCGCATCAAATTCCTAGGATTGCTCCTGCGAGAACGTCGCTTGGATAATGCATGCCATTGTATATTCTACTCCACGCCATAAGCAACGCGTAGAGAATCGCATACGGTCGAACTGCGGGAAACAAGAGAATCAGTACGGTAATCATCGCTACGGTCAGCGTTACATGACTAGACGGAAAAGATGAATCTGAATATTTTTTTCCTATCGGTGTGATGATCTCTGCATGGGCTACGTATGGTCTTGGTCTGATTCCTATTTCATGTACGAGAATATTTTTTCCTCCAACTTCAGCAACAAGGTAAAATAGTCCTGCCGCGAAAATGAAGCTCAGCAGTACGAATTTTCGATATTTTTTTTTGAAAAAAAGCGCAAGAGAAATTGTTACCGCTCGAATGATTGCCATCGATCGACGTCGAGAAATTATCTGTGAGAAAGTATCTAATCGTGATCATTGTCAGAAATGATTTATGAAATTTGCTATCTGGAAATCCATGA
>CAZKEK010000048.1:0-7272 GCA_964551805.1 uncultured Candidatus Peribacteria bacterium | reverse complement strand
TACTTTATATGATAAGCTGAGAAATGTTCAAAAGCCGCAATAGGACATTGCTTTTTCTTTGTTTGTTGCTTATCGGAACGTGTTCCTATGTTTTTGCTATTGATTTTTCTCAGGCACTTGGACAGGCGAAATCATCATCTTTTTCGCTTTCTTCTCTTTTTCAATGAAAATCTCAGGTCAATAATCTCTATCAAAAAGCTTTGAAAATTACCAAAGATCGTGAAGTAGTCGCTACCAGTACGTCTTTGGATCAGCTTCTATCATATTATAGTGACTGTAATGGAATCGTTTCGAGTGATTTTATCAATGTTTTGTATAATTCAAATACTTCGTTTGCTTTGACGTTTAAACAAATATTACCTGCTTCTACCAAAGTCCCAATGACCAAAGAAATCAATAAAAGTTATGCTAAATTTTTTGCTTGTAAACATATTTCTTCTCCTGCCAACATAGATCAAATTACTGCACTTAACAATGAAATAAATACTATCTATTTTGCTGGATATACCAATACCTACAGTATGTCGACACTCAATCAAGACAATTTTGGATCAGATTTGTTTTGGAATGGAACGCTGGATGATAGTGATTTTGATCTTTTGTATGATATCAATCAGGTGGGAAAATTGTTGTTTGATGCTTTTCAGGATAGTCCAGAAGTATTGTTTTATAGATTGCCACAACTAGCTGGTGCTGTTTCTTCTCAACAGGGAAGTGCTCTTTGATCATCATCAGATCAAGGTTCTTATGCTGTAGGAAATGGAGGAGGTTCGTTTTCACCTACGGCGTGATCAACCAATTCAGCGTCTGCTTCTTCATCAGCTCCATCTTCTTCGTCAACCAATTCAGCGTCTGCTCCTTCGTTGTTGGATACTACTTTGCTTGGTGATAAAGAAATTCAATCATTTTTGTCTAGTACCAATCCGAGTAGTACTTCTGTACCAAGTTCTTCTTTGGTGTTTGATAATCAATGTTTGTCGTGAACCGAAAGTTCTCCCGTAGTAGAAGAGCAAGCCGTTTTTGAAGATCCGGCTGAATATATTTCTGGTTTGGTAAACTTTATTACTTCGCCAAATATTACTACTATCGTCAATGATACATTACTAGACAAATTTAAAAATACCTTGCCTACCAATCAACAAGATCTTTCTGTTACTGGTATCGCCAATACGTATGCAGAGCAAGCTTTTGGTGATGCGGTGCCAGGTAGTTGTGCATATACTTGTAGAAACTTACCGTTGGACAAACAAGCGTTGTGTGAATTGGACTGTAGTAAGGCTTGTATCCAAACGTGTGGTGATACGGCAAAAACAACACAAGCTTCTTGTGTCCACACGTATGATGATCAAAAGCTCCAGTGTAACCTGCTTTCTGGAGTAAAAAAAACTGTGTGTCTTGCGCAATCACTTGCTAAAAAACTAGCTTGTGCGAAACAGACCGTTACTGATCAAGCGTTGTGTATTTCTGATTGTACGTGTTTTCTTGTTTCGTGACCACATGGATTATGATGGGAAAAAATAGAAGACATGTATCGTATAAAGTTTTGTAAGGTACCTGTCCAATCCAAAGCACTAAGTCCTGGAAAGACGGTGTTTAGTCTCCAAGCTATTTTCCAAGAGATCGCCGATGTTTTGGAGGGGCTCAGAGATAGTGGTCAGATGGTTAAATTTTCACAAACCAAAGAGTTTCTTGATGGAACAATAAAAATAAAATTCCCTGACAACTTCGCGTTTAAGCTCCAGGTCGGTTTCAAACCTGTATTTCCACAAAAGGCTACGACAACCAAATCCAAAGAACAACAACAAGATATGAGGGATTTTAATCTCGGTGTCGTAAATATGAATATCGGTTCTCCAGAAGCTGATGATTATGATAAATATATTGTTATATCTGATCCGGTTACCAATGATGCAAATATGGAAGATGCGACTTCATTGGAGGGTATTCAAGAAAATATTGATGCGTTGCAACGTGCATCTTTGGCGGCAAAGACTACTGCTATTTCTGGAGAGATTTTGACAGATGTTGCCAAGACCTACGCCAACAAAAATTCTATTTATTTGGTACAAAATATGATTTCCTTTTTGCAAGATAATCAAACGTTTTGGAATAATCTTAGTGATGCCTTATTGGATATGAATAAGATGAGTGTCGAGCTCAAAGCTAAAATAGAAAATAGCAAATAAAAGGGATTTTATGTATTGGCTTAGAAATTGTTGTTTTTTCTTTTCAGCTCATTTTCAGCTCAATACTGGCTCATAATTATTCCTCTTCGTAATAATAACTATAATCAATACCTTTCATAAATATATCTCTATCATGTATTTTGTCCGTTAAGGCATGTTGTATTAATTTTTTTATTTTTGAATTATTTCTGACGCTTTCTATCATGGCGTTCAAATAGTCAGCTTTACTTATTTGGCTCCAATCTACGCATTTTTTGAGTCTTTTTCTCAATATGAGATCAAGCCAAATTCTTGTAGTTCTACCATTTCATTCCATAAACGGATGAGCTATATTGGTTTCCACATATTTTTTTATGATGTCATCGAAGTTTTGTTCTGACATCTGTTCGATAGTGGTCAATGTTTTTTCTAAAAACTCTGCATTTGCAAATTTAAATCATCATTTTGAGATGTTTTTTTGTCTTATTTTTCAAGCAAAATCATATAAACCACCGAACAGATATGCATGTATTTGTTTCAATCCTTTTGCTGTACCTATTTCAAATTCATTGATTAAATTACTTTCAAATAGTGTATAGGCCTTTTTTTTGCTTTGTCCATCGATAGTGGTTTCACTATAGAGAAACCAATCCAAAAATTTCATTGCTCTGTTGTTGGGGAAGTGTTTAGCTAAGCTGATAATTCCATCACTATCGAGAGCATCAGTCAAACGAGATTTTCCGTCTGGCGCTACTAATTTGAACTGGTTAGTGGCACTAACCAATTGAGGGTTCTCTTTTTTAAGCTTTGTTTTGAGATATTTCCAGTAATTACGAATTTTGGTATAATCGTTTTCTTCATTCAGTACACCTACAACATCAATCACAGAAAACCACCATTTAGAATTTTCTTCGTCCCAAATAGCTCTGACTTCTTTATCATCATAGAATCTTATAGAAATCTTATTGTGCATGATTTTTTTTTTGATATAAAAGCATTGCTATCCTTTTAATTTTGGTAATTATATCATCTATATATTTTCTTACTTCATTATATAAATTTTAGCTAAATATACAATTGTATTCAATTCCTTTTAAAATAAAAAAAATCTAAGTTTTCGTTCCTTAGTGTCGAGCTCAAAGCTAAAATAGTAAGTAAGAAGATTTTTTTTCTTAAAATTATGTTGGTAATTAAAAAAACCCGCTTGAGCTAGTCGCAGTGAAGCGAAGCCGAACGCGGGCGGGGGTAAACCATATTTTTTATTTAACGTTTCATCTATTTCTGGCGTCCCGACTTACCTTTGAAATTTATTAGTTCGGGATGTACACTATCAGTTGTTAGTCGACCGAGTTTTGAAAGCGAGGGTACGTCTATTCTTCTGACGATCAGATACGTTTTTTTTTGATTTTTTTTTTGTTATTAGAAGGGGATTTTTAATTGTTTGTAATTATGTGTATGGATTTTTCAATCATAAAAAGCGATCCTAAAATCAGAACCGCTTTCATATACATTTCAACCAACAAGTTTTGTAATTACAATTATAATGCTAATAATTTGCATTATTCCCATTATGTATGCTTTCTTTTTGTAGTATAGGTAGGTATTGTTAATGTGTCCTACCAATAATGCATACCAACCAATTTCCAACTTCATTCCTAAAGCAATGAAAGCAAAAGTGAATGATAAGGTTGTAATAGTTTGTAATATCCATAACGGTCGTTTCTGTTTAGCTTCTATGATTATCAGAATAGTTGCACATATGCTACTTACTGCAATAATCATGAAATCGATGAGTTGTAATCCTTGTATTGCGTTGGTCCATTTATATAGACCATAAACAGATAATAAGGATAATCCGGCGACTACTATTGCTACAATTTTTAGCTTTATTTTCACATTTAATATGGCGGTTAATACATATCCAATTATTGAGAACCACCAACCGAATGTGCTAGATATAGCTAAGAAATATTTTGATAGCATTAGCGATGTAGAAGCCAATGTTTCTAAGATTCGTAACTTTTTCATTTTGTTTCTTTATCGAAGGAATGGTTTGGCTTCGATTTTTATATAATACATATTTCTATTGAAAAGTCAATATCAAATTTCCGTTTAAATCCCCCTTTCTTGAAAATCAAAAAAAAGTACCGCTTTATTTTTTAAAGTCAGAAGATAGATGTCGACTAACGTTCGCAGCTTGGTCTGACGCTACGACGAACCATTGAAGTCGATTAGGTCGTGGATGTCAGATAAGCTCTGTTGTAGGTTCGTAGTCCGTAATTAAAACTATAGTCACTATAAGGAAGGGCTCTTCTAAATTAAATTAAAAAAAATTAAAATTTTATATACAATTACTTATATTCCGATTTGGTGAAAAAATAACATTTTTATCTGTATCTCATAGTTTCTTTTTTGTAGAAATATTGTTAGTAGTCTTGATATATGTTTTTGTTTTGGGATATTCTTCATCAAAAGAATAGAATATTTTTGGTATTGTTGTTTCGTTGCCTGATTTGATTTCTATAGGTAAAATCTCTCAAGAAACATATTGATAGAGAAAATCAATTTCGCTGTTGTTTAATTTTCTATATATTTTTATTTCATCGTGTATATGTTTCTTATTTTTGAGTATTTCCAAAAAAGTGTTGTTCTCTATTGCGCGACCATCATTTGCGAGGTCATAATTTTTGGTCAAAAATGTCATCAATCAGATATCTCACAAATATAATTTTGGATGAGTAGTAAGCTCTTTTGTTTTATCTTTGAAAAATGGATATACATTATACAAAATCTGACTTTTATTCAAAAAATAAATGTACGATTCTATATTTTTTTTGCTTATTCCTATTTCTTGTGATATTGCTTCATATTTTAGGAGATTTCATGTGTTGCGAACTACATATTGCAAAACTTTTTCAAATGCAGGAAGTTCTTGTTTATTCAACCAGAAGGCGATATCTTTTTCTACCAATCTTGTCAAAATTTTGCCAAGTTCGGTGATTTTATCTTCTTGGCTATTAGCAAAAATTACCGCAGGATATCCTCATCGTGTACAAAATTCTTTCCATAAATTAGCAAACTGTTCTTGTAAACTCTGTGAAATATCTATTTTATTTGGGAAATTGAGTCATTTGCTTTCTATAAATTCTTTAAAACTAAAAGGATAGACAATAAGTTCTCATCATCTTCCTACAAGTGACGATCATCCACTGGATAATTGTCGCATACCTGATCAAGTTGCTATAATTGTTGCTTGATATTTTTTATCGTCATAAAGTGATTTGAGTAATCATTGAGCGTTTTTGACTTCTTGTACTTCGTCTAATAGGATGAACGTTTTTTTGTCTTGCATATCAGCACCAGTATTGGTCTTGATGAAATCATAAAAATCCTGTTTATTGATAAACTCTTTTTTGCCAAAAATATCTTCAAAATTGAAATATACGATAGTATTGAATTTCTTTTTGACACTTATTTCTTCTTTCAAAAGATAGAGTAATGATGTTTTTCCAGCTTGTCTAGCTCCGAGAATTACGAGAAGTTTTTCTTTGGATATAATAGACTTTATCTGGTCTATGTACGATTTTCTCAAAAACATGATAGTTTGTTAAGTGTTAAAATCTTTCTATTTTATGATGATTTTAATATTAAAATCAAGAGTAATTTTTCTCATTCAAAAATTTGCACATCATCCTTCAAAATACGGTTCAGTAATTTTGATTGAATGATGGGTAAATTTTCTATCGAAAAATTTGTATTATTTTCATTTCTGATTATAATTGAGACATAACTTTACTTCATTACCTTTATGCCTATGGCAAATCAGATTAAAAAGACACAAGACATTATTAGAGAGAATAGCAAGATTTTGAAGGACATAAAAAAACAGTGAATTATTACTGAAGAGCAACAAAAAAAACTTGCAGAAGTTATGTCTTCTGATGAGGTTGTTGAATATGTTTCTCAAAAAAAGAAAAAGACACAAGATGCTATCAAACAAACGAGAGATGATTGGAAGAAAACTGAATGATTCCAAACAACAGTAAAAACTCGTAAAGAAGATATAGCTCTTATCAAACAGGTTGCTGAAAAGATGGATGTTTCTTTTGAGGAAGCTTACAATATGCTTCATGGTGGAGATGAACTTAAAAAGAAGGTTTCTGACAAAAAAGAATCTAAAGAAAAGATGAAAATACCAGAACTTGAAAAAAATAATCATAAAATTGATGAATGAAAGTCTAAAAAAGAAAAACTCGCAGAATGATGGAAAGAGGAAGAAAGACCTGCATATATTAATGGATCTGAAACAAAGATAAAAGTTCTCAAAAAAGAACTTGCACCAGGCGCTTTCGTACGAGAATATCAAGATGATGGTAAAATGCCAAAACATTTGATAGGAGAACAGTTATTTAACTGGAAGGCTGTACTTAGTCTTGGATTACAAGATAGATTGCCTACATGGGAAAATATGGTAGCAATGAGATGAGAGACTAAAGAAGAAAAAGATAATTTCTTAAAAAATAATTTCCAAAAAGATTGAAAGAATTTGTGGCCTGGATGTTGGAATCCGACTAACAAGAAATTCAACGATGTTGGTACACGAACGGTTTGTTGGTTGGCAGATGGTACTAGTGTAGGGCTCGATGGAGATGGTATGGATCATAACTACGTTGATCCTGAGTTTGGCTTTTCGTTGCGTCTGCTCAAGAACTAGACCGGCTCGAAGAGTCGGATTATCCGACTATTTGTCTATTTGACTATTTTCAGTGAAAAATATCCAAAATATCGGTGGACAAAATGCAAAGCATTTTGTCCTTTTTCTAAAAAAAATTAAATTAAAAAAAGAACCCTTCCGTTCTCTTATTTTCTTATAGATAGGACTATGATCTACAACGTTTGCTGCTGTGCGGATGTCCCGACTTTCCGATGAAATTTCATTAGGTCGGGGCTGTACGCTAGCAGGTGTTGTGAGTTCCGTGTAGTTTTATCGTACTTTGTTTGTAGTCTTTCCGTGATTACTTTCAAGTTTTGAGAGAGAAATAAAAAACATTTTGGCATAATAGAACTTTTTGTGTGGCTATTTTCCAAGAAATTCATCTATCAACCT
>CAZKEK010000047.1:0-7361 GCA_964551805.1 uncultured Candidatus Peribacteria bacterium | reverse complement strand
GACAGCGGAAGAAATCCAAAAAGAAATACAAACAATCACCAGTCAAATCAAAGATTTGGAAAGCAAAAAAACAAAAGAAAATGAATTTTTTATCAATAATAAGATTAATTTTTTATTAGCAGATAAAAATCATCTAGAAAAACTATTACAAGAAAAACAATCAGTACAAGAAGAAATAACATTTTAAATTTTACCATTTCATAGCTACACTCATGACAAATTTGGAAAAAGCAAACATCCAAGAATCCACCCTCGAAAATGAAGTCAACCAAGCGTTGAGCAAATTTTCCGCTGAAAAAAATCAGTTAAAATCTTCTGTTATAGAAAACAACAAAGATCTTAGATCACGAACAAAAGAAGAAATGAAAGACTACGTGGAAAGTGGTGAATGTAAAAAAAGAATCGAAGAATATATCAAAATCAATGGAGAAAAAATCAACGTAAGTAAACTAGAAATGGACAATGCAAATGGACTAATAAAAATGGAATACAAAATCACCATAGATGGTACAGAAAAAGAAATCACAACCTACATGAAAATCATGGGAGAAGCAAACAATACCTATATCCAGTTTCAAAAAAATCCCACACTACAAAAAGATATAACTTCGGCAGAAATATATACAAAAAACAACAATAAAATTTTTGCACCTGAAGACGGATATAAAGAAGGAAAAATGTACGATATCAATATCGTAAAATCAGCAAGTAAATGAATTGATATTAGAATCGTAGAAAACCTGAGAAAAACACAAGAAAAAATAGAACAATCAATCAAAAATTTTGAACTGACTCCAGAATTCAAAGACACAGATTTCGATGATGCAAGCCTGGAAAACACGGAAATCACCGCATTCAAAGACACAAAATTAGGAAAAGAAATAACAAAAGAAGATACTGGATATTCTAGAGCTATCTTTATCAAAGAAGGAGAAAAATATCGTGAAGTAGCAAAAGTATATTTTACCAAAACAGGAGCTTTTGACAAAGAAAGAACAGCAAACACACAAGAAATAAAAATTTTGAATATTCCACTAACAATAGAAATCAACAAAGAAAAAACATCATTTGCTATCAAAAATATTGATGCACTCAAAGAACAAATCAAAACACAAAGACAAATATTGAGTAGCTATATAGAAAATTCAGAATTTGGAGACAACACTATTTTTTCAGGATTCAATAGAGCAAATGGAGGAAAACGACAACAAACAAAACTCTTAGGACTACACCTTACGGAAGATATGTACACCTTCAAACGAAGAGGTGACAAAGGAAAAGAAACACTTAACTTTGCTTTTAATCAGAATAACGAACTCATACTCAAAGATATTGCAGGAAAACAAACAGAACCTGTCACTATTGAAATAGAAAGAGCAAATGGAAGAAAAGAAATTCGTGAAATTATAAAAGATAGTAGCAAAAAGCAATTACGTATCCAACCAACAACCAAAGAACTAACACATAACCAAGAAAAACCAGAATTGCAAGACGAACCTACACTACTCAACAAAGACTATCTCTACAACAGAAATAATGATGGTAAAAAATTAGAATATCACAACAAAAATGGAACACTATTAAGCAGTATACCAGCAAGCAAAACAGACAAAAACGAATGGAAATTGGGAACATTATCTGAAAATGTACAAGCAGACCAACTCTACAAATACACAAAAGACAAAATGATGGATAAAACAGTACCAGAAAGATTGAGAGAACTTAATCTCTTAGATCAAGACCTTGCCAATGCATTTGGGGGGTTGATAAAAAAACAAAACATATCCCTAGACGCAAGACCTGTAGTAAAAGTATTGGATGATGAAAAAAAAGGAATCTACAAATACTACAAAGTACAACAAAACGACAATGGAGAACCTTTTGCTTTTGAAGAAGACAAAGAGCTCTATGAAGCAGCAAACAAATGTATGAACATACTGTTGGAAAATATTGCTACACTAGAAAAAATAGAAAATACCAAACTTATGTTTAGAGACAAAAAAGAAAAAGTAGACAAAAAATTTACACAATTTGTAGGAGGAAGTGGATTTTTACCTATAGAAACTGACAAAAAAATAGCATTTCTCCAAGAGACAGAGAAGATAAAAACACCGCTGACCAAAACATTTATTCGAGGTTCCAAAACAGACGATATCCAAAAATTCGACATCACATTTGCTATCAAAGGCAACGATATTTCAACAAAAGAAAAACAACAAACCATCAACAAACAAACATACAAAACAAGACTTAAACAAAAAGACGAATCACTTACGCTACGATTTGATGATATAGAATAAGACCACAACAGGATAAAAAATCATATCCCTGCAAAACGCAGGGATTTTTTTAAGCAATCCAAAGAAACAACTTTACAACAAATAGACTTGACTTTTTATTATAATTAAGTATTGTCTTGTATAGAAACATAAAATAAAAATAATAATAAAATTTAAAAGATATGAAAAAGATACTATTAGTAGTAGCCTTATGTGTTGCCTTATGCAATATACAAGCAGATGCACAAAAAGCATCAAAACAGTTTAAGACGGTAGTAAAAACCTACCAAAAACAAACCAAATGGTATTTAGAAGAGACATTTGCTTTGATAAAAACTGGTCCAGAAATAGACACCACAATTAGAGCTATTATGGAATCGGTAATTTATGAATCTTTTCTTTCTGATTTTGCCAACTGGGCAAAATTTATCAAAAAATGTGACGGAGAAAAAAAATTCAACTTTAAAGTAAAACCTATAAAAGGGTTTGAGACTGAAGGAAGTGAATACATAAATCAATTCAAACTACTTCAAAAGCAGTTCGTAGATAAAAGATTCATCGTCAATAAAGAAGACTTAAAAAAAATACTATCAAAAGAAAAATTACAACTATTTATTGATGAGGTAATGAAAAAGTTTGAAGACCGCACAAAAGAACTCATTGAAAAATTAAAAGCGTAAAAAAAATTATTCACCAATAATTGAAAGCGACCGTCATTACGGTTGCTTTTTTTTGATAAAACAATAACACCATATCGTTTAGATTATTTAGAACATATGACGACAAAAAAACCAACAATAAAAAACGCACTATGCGTAGATGCATCATGTATCGGAAATCCATGAGTTATGGAATATAGAGCAGTAGATCTCACCACAGGCAAAGAAATATTTCACTCTCCAATCTATCCAAAAGGCACAAACAACCTGGGAGAATTTCTAGCTATGTATGATGCCATCAGATATATAGAACAGCATAAAAACTATGATTGTATTTACTCAGATTCGATGACAGCAATATATCGAATGCAATCCAAAAAAATAAAAACCACCCTCGCACATACAGCAGAAACAAAAGAACTTCTTGAAAAAGTACAAGAAGCAGTAATACGACTAAAAACACATACCATCAGCATACCGATACACAAGCGAGAAACAGAAATACGATGAGAAATCCCCGCAGACTTCGATAGAAAATAATTCCACCGTACGCACGTCATTCCGGCGCTAAGTATTGCAGCCGGAATCCATACAAAATAACAAGTAAACTTTATTACTAATATATACATAATATGCTACTCAACGACAACTACAGATACATAGGTCTCGACTTTGAAACCACAGGACTCGATGTAAGCAAAGATGAACCTATCCAAATAGGAATCATAGAAATTGATAGTACAGGAAAAATAATTGGTGAATAAAAATCACACATCAAACCAGACAAAAAAACCGACGAACTCAAACATATCGTAGGATTTATCACATGACTTTCTATTGCAGAACTGGAAACAGCACCAACAAGAGAAACTATACTTCCAGAAATAGAACAATTTTTTGGAGAAAAAACAATTATTATCGGACACGACATCGGGTTTGATATTGATTTTTTGAACAAATACTTTCCCACGCTCACCTACTACAAACAAATCGATACCATGCAACTTGCACAAACGGTAGTACATTATGCACAAAGCTATGCATTGGAAATACTAATAGAAAACCTCCAAAACGAAAAACTTTTTACTAGTATTTTTAGCGATGAACAGCATGGAGAAGAAAAATCTCATGACGCGTTTTTTGATACAAAAAATAGTATAAAACTTTTTCTTTATTTTGTACAATATGTTCACGAGTTGATTGTTTCTTATCCAAACCTTGCACATATCATAGGTATGACAGACGGTATAATAGCCGAAATAATAGATACAAACACATACAAAGATATACCAAAAATAGAAATAAAATTTCCTACCCTAGAAAAAATAATGCCAAGCAATACAAGTATATCCAAAACGGAAGAAACTATAGATATCGACAAGTTCCAAAACCAAAAAAAATATTACATAGGAAATATTCCTATCAAAGAATTACTCACTAATCTTGCAGCCAACAAAAATATAATAATAGCATTTCAAAATATCCAAAAACTTGATATCGCCAAAACCATCCTCAATGAACTAGGAATAAAAAATATAGGATTCACCAAAGAGGATCAAACCATCAATCCAGAAGCCTTCCAAAGATGGATAAATAAATGAAGTTTTAGTCAGGAAGAATGTTGTTTTATTATAAAATATCTTTCTCATCTCAAAAAAGGATTAGGAATTCTCAATTTAAATAACCAAACAGATTATAGAATTTATTATTATATCAAAGACACAAGAAACCAAACAAAATACCCAATAATTCTGACTACCCATCACGGATTATTTACCGCAATGCAAGACAATAGCCAACAATATCAAGATTACGAAATATGTTTTTTTGACACCGAACAATGGTACAAAAGTTATAATTTTTTCCTTTCTAGTCCCTGTGATCTCTATTATACCTTAAATATTTTGGAATCATTTGTTTATCAAGAAACCGTAGAACAACAAATACAAAAAAGACAAAAACAAGAGGAAACAACTGAGCTCGAACAGTTTGTAAATATGTTTCAGATTTTTATTTGAGTGGTATTCAACGAAAGCAAAAAATTATTTACGAGAGGAACAGATACCATGATTTCTCATGATCCCATATGGGAAAACGGAGACTTCTATCAAACAAATTTATTACGAAAACAACTTATAGAAAAAAAGGGAGTGATAAAAAATAGTCTTTCAGAAGAAAATTACGCAATATTGGAAAAGCATATCGCCCATATACAAAAAGTATTTGATAGTGTGCTTAATATTTTCAAAAAAACGTATGGAAATGGCGATTTTTATTTCACCTATGGAGAATCACAAAAATTTACAGACCGAAAAGAATTTATCGACATTTTCCAAAACAAAGTAGTATTTTTTTCCAATAGCAACAAACAATTTCCTAGCATCACCGCCACACCACCACCAGCAGCAACAGAACAAAATATACTCAATATTTGAGATATTGACCGCATTATTGCGCACATTACCACACAAAAAGAAACAAACAAAGCGTACGGATGTTTTATCTTCTCTCCTAGAAAAGAAGAATCCAAAAAAATATTTGAAGATTTGTGCAAAAACAATATACATACCCAATCAGAAGTATTAGTAGAAAATATTACCTGAGGAATAGGAAAAAATATTTTCAAAGCCAAACAAGCAAAAAACAAAATACTCATCTGATGATACAATTTTATTTTGTATTGCTATGCCAACAAAGTTCCGCTCCAAGACATCATTATATTCAACGCAAAATGACCAAGTGAGCAGAATATTATTGACGATATAAAACGATACAATAGTAACCAACGATAAATGATTGAAGAATATGGAAAATATAAAAGTGTAGGAAACAAAGATATACACCTAGACAAAGCGATAGATCATCAAAATATGGTGATAAATTATGGATCAGATCTATTTGATATATTGGAAATAAACGTATCAGGAGAAGAAGATTTTGAAGAAATGGAAATAGTATTGAAAGATGAAAAAGTTATAGAATGATTGACTAGTGATATAAGTATGCCAAGCTGATATTGGCACCAAAGCAGTGGAAAATGTTTATGAGGAAACGCGCCGATATCAAGAAATTCAGAAAAATATAAACCCTATATAAAACATTTCGATATAGAAACAAAATAAAAAAAACATGGAAAAATATTTATTTCTAGCAAGAAATATGAACTATAAACAAGTGATAAAATTTATTATAACCACAATAATTTTTTACCTCTTATTGGTATATAATGTTTTTCATATAGGAGAAAAACTTCTCCCCACAGCAAAAGATTATTTACAAAGCGATACACAACAAGAAACAACATGAAATCAATTACAACAAATTACCTGACACACTTCCGCAAATGATGACCTTACAGCTTTATGTGAAACAAGTACTATCTGCGACAAAATTAGTTTCAATGGAAAATATACAATAGTAAATAAATATTTTTATACAAAGACTATCGCAGATATTGTAGCATTTATCGACAACAATAGCACACAAGACAAAAAAATAGAAGACACGATCACCAATATCACTATCAACAACCAAAACGGAACAAGAAGATGATATGCTACACGAGATAGTATTGTTTTAAATCTTTGATCAGTACAATCCAAAAAAGAATTTGCAGAACTTTCTACGCATGAAATGGGACACATCACCGACCTATGATATATCCAATGAACATCATGGCAAAAAGATAAAAATTTTACAGAATTTGATAAAGTCGTATTTTCTGTAGACGACATATCATTATCTTTTTACAAATTTTCATGGAAAAAAGAAACGATTAGAAAATCTGAAGCAAAGAAAAAAGATTTTTGTAGCTGATATGGAATGAGCGATCCGTTCGAAGACTTCGCGGAATGTTTCAATCTTTATACCAACCACAATAGTTTTTTTAGAAAAATAGCAGAAAACAATAGTACACTCAAAAAAAAATATAATTATATCGCAGCCATCGTTGATGGAGAATACATAAGCAAAAATAGCCAAGACATAAGCTTACTAGAAAACAATATAACTCGAAGACCACGAGACACGACTAAATTAACCAGCAATTAAAAACACTTTTAACTTTTAGGTAATACACATTATGCCAATCATCATAGCAGGTGCTATATTAACCATATTTTGAATACTTTCTATTTATAGTGTAAGTATCCATGAATCATTTACCTTAACTATCTCAATGATAGCAAAAGGAACAATGAATGGAGAACCATCCAACTATTTCTATTTTTTTAGACAACTAAAAAATATTGCTATCGCAGCAATTATGTGAGCAGCAGTATATGCAGTACCGATCAATTTTTTCCAGAAACATAAAAATACCACACTAATTGCTATATTTCTCATGGTATTACAAATTTCAGTATTTATTCCAGGAATAGCAATCGTGCTCAATGGTGCAAGAGGATGGTTAAATATTCCATTT
>CAZKEK010000046.1:5279-7492 GCA_964551805.1 uncultured Candidatus Peribacteria bacterium | reverse complement strand
GATCCTTAATAAGCACAGCGCTTAATATATATTGTCAGTTACTTCGTTTCTATTTCTTCCTGGATTTCTTTAATTTTTTTGTTTTGTCTTTTATTTGATCTTTCCATCTCAAGAGCTATTTTTTCAGCTTCTTTAGCTTCCTTATGATATGCATGAATGCTTGCTTGGAGCATTTTTTTTAGTTTTGATTGAAAAACAATTCCAGTAAATCAAATAAACAATGGTGCTCACATAAATCCATAAAACATGGCCACTAATTTACCAGCACAAGTTACAGGTGCCATATCACCATATCCTATAGTAGACATGGTTACCGAAGTGAAATAGAGTGAATTAAAAAAGCTCCAATCTTCCAAATAATAAAAGGCAATTGTTCCTCAAAAAATCACGAGAACAATAATCAAAATAAAGAAAAGTATGGTATGTTCTGCAATTAGTTCATTAAAGAATCTTTTAATTCTATGCATTTTGTGGGTATAAAATATAAATGTATAGTAATTATATATAGAAATAAAAAAAAAGCAAATTTATGGATACTAAAATTTCGGAGGATAATATCAGAAAATATCAGAAGATAAAATATCATCAGAAATCCTCAGTTTATAATCCTCAGAAATCTTCTGCTCAAAATCTTCAGAAATCTTCTGCTCAAAATCCTCAGAAATCATCTTCAGAAATCATCTGCTCAAAATCATCAGAAATCATCTTCAGAAATCTTCTGCTCAAAATCTTCAGAAATCATCTTCAGAAATCTTCTGCTCAAAATCATCAGAAATCATCTTCAGAAATCTTCTGCTCAAAATCATCAGAAATCATCTTCAGAAATCCTCTGCTCAAATATTTGACAAAACGATACATTCTCAATATAATAGAAACATATCTATTTATACTTTTATCAAAAACATGTTTGATACCAAAAAAGCTAAGCAAGAATTTGCTACTCTAGATCACAAAGCAAAGCTACAAAAAGTCAAAGAAATCTTGGAGCTTTTAAGCAAAAAATCTGCACTTTTCGCTGAGTTACACAATCATTTCAAACAGCAAAAAGATATCCAAGAAAATGCATTGGACGCTATCTATACGGTAGTGATGGATATTGTTGCGCAACAAAAATAATATTTTAACTTTTTTACCCAAAAAAAATGCCAGGAGAAATTTTCAATGAAATAAAGATAGATAATCAATTAGATGCTAACGAAAGAATAGCAATTGATAAATTAAAATTTATAGATACGGAAGCACTTAAAACAGCGCTTACTAGTGAATCTATACAGGTGAAAGATAAAGAGAAAAAAATTTCTCTCACATTTTCTCAGATAGCCGATGCTTTTACAACCTATCATGTTTCTTTCTCTAAAGAAACGAGTAATAATAACTTAACTGAAGAAGAAATAATAAAAGCAAAATGTGACAATGCTTCCCCAGAACGATTAAAAAATCTAATCAATGATCCAGACAAAAATGATTTTGCCTATTTTCTCAGTGTCGTATCACATACACTTGCTCCTAGTAAAGAACAAACAGCTGAAATAGATACGTTTGGATTAGAAACCATGCAACAATTACAAGATCTTAAAGCTAAGATAACAGTTTCACCAGCTACTCCAGCTATTGTAACTACTCCAAAAGAATGAATAACACAAAATATTCCATTTATACCAGAAACAGCAAAAATACCATCAGAAAAATCTATTGTTATCCCATTAAAACCTGATGATACACCAGCTCCAGCGGCTACTACTACGCCTACATTAGAAACTGCACCTGTACAAGTAGAAACAATCAAAGCAGAGAATATTAAGATAAAACGTTACAATAATATATCTTCTGACGCTATTATTAGCGCATTAGAAAAATTAAAAACAATAAAACCTGATTTGGCAAACAAAATCATTCCACTATTAAAATCAGGAAGCGAAGATGATGTTAAGACGATTCAAACATGGCTTGGTATGAAAGGCGCTGCTGTCGATGGTAAATTTGGTAAAAAGACATTAGCAAATCTTGAAGCAGGTAAAATAGTAGAATCAAAAAAAGTTGCTAGTAATGATTGAGCAAACAGACAAAAAGAGGTTACTAATACCACAAAAACAAACAAAACTTCAGAAGAAGTAACTAAAAATCCAAAAGAGAAAACAAGAGAAAACGATCCAATTAAAAAAGAAAAAATAAAGAAACAAATAGAAGAACAAATAGAAGAACAATTAAAAAAT
>CAZKEK010000046.1:0-5269 GCA_964551805.1 uncultured Candidatus Peribacteria bacterium | reverse complement strand
CCTATAAATAATTTTCTGTAAATTCAGCCATCTATGATATAATAAAAAATATATGTCAAAGAAAAGAACAAAATAAAAATATAAAAATAGAGAGCTTTGAATATAATGGAAAGTTTATTGTTTTTACAAAAGATCAGATAAAAATATTTTTCAATAGACTCGATGCTTTACAGTTTGCTAAGCCAATAATAGAAGAAAACTATAAAAGAAACATTAAAATTTGGGAAAAAATTAATAAAGATGAAAAAGAAAAAAAAATTAAATTTATTAATGATATTTCATGAAATAAAGATTCAACGGGTAAGTTTAAAATAGACGGACTTCCATCAATTACATTTAATGACGAGAGACAAATCTCAATGTTTAAGGAGTATATAAAAGAACTGATTACTGCGTATGGTAGAATTATACCATATTTTAAATCTAGTTATGCTACAGCAACATCGCCATTTTTTTATGGCAGTTGAAATGATATTTTTGTTCAAACAGATGAAAATACTACAAAGAAAATAAATACCGTTGCTACAACACCACAAGCAACTAAAGAACTGGTAAGTTATCTTAACAGTCTACAATGCTGGTATAAACCTAACGAAGAAAATTATTCATTGAATAGTTTACTTACATTTTCTCTCCAATAGTTTCCTTCCATTTTCTCTCCACTTGTAATTCTACCAAAAATCTCTACACTAGCCACTATCATTCCAGATAGTGGTTATTTTTTTTGACAATAGTCTAGAATAAGACAAATACCAACATTTAAAATTTATCATTTATCATTTAAAATTAGTTTTTTGTATGAATCTAGAAAAACTCTTTGGTAGTAAAGCAAAAGTGGATATTCTCAAATATCTTCTCTTTAGAAGACAAGGGATTTCTATGAGAGCGCTCGAAGGCGAAATCCAACGAACATTCCCAGCCATCAAAAAACAAGTAGATTCACTTTTGGAAGCAAAAGTCATAAATGTAAACAAAGACGGACAAGGACGAGCAATATCTATCAAACCAGAATTCTATGAAATAATCAAAAATATATTTTATTTCTGACTCAAAAGCGACTTAATATCACTTTTCACGACCTATGAGGTGATGATCGACCAATATTATTTCGGGAAAAAATTCAATGTAGATCTAGAAATGGATCTTGTCGTTATCTACAAAAATTGCGAAAAACCACAGATAGATATGATCAAAGAAAATATCAACGAAATATTTAGAGTATATTTTATCGAAATAGTCTCCGTAGTATTTATGAGCGCCGAAGAATGGCAAAAACGTGATAGATTGGCAGATAGATTCGTTATTCAGATTAAAAAATCCTTAACTAAAAAATAATCATAAATCTATCATTTCAAATTTAAAATTTATCATCATTTATGATAGCACCAGAAGTAATTGCAGAACAAGTCATGGGATATGTCGTAGGAGCAACAGAAATGATACCAACACTCAAATCTGCAGCAAAAAATACATATAATATCGCTATTATACCCCAATGACCACATTTTTATACCTGATTACTTCAAGCTGCAGGATATCTTTTGCTTAATCACAAAAAACAGAAACTTATTATCATTTCCCAGCAATCAGACCAAAGCAAAGAAATACTCATAGATACCAACCATTATGAACCTATAATGGGTCAAACACGAAAGTCATCAGCTTCAACAGTCGCAAAAGCAAAAACAGATATGTGAGCAAAATATGCAACACAAGACCATCGTCAGATAAGAGATAATCTTATGCTTCAGCTTCCTTTTATAAGAACAATAAAAAAAACCAAAGAATTTGTCCACATAAGTATTGGAAACGATGTTTCTTCTCAAAAAACCAAAAAAATAATAACCTGGATACACAATCTTATGGGGGAGTATAGCGTTATTCTTCTTGCTAATATAGATATACCTTGATGATCGACGTCACACAAAAAAACAGACGAACAAAAAGAGATAATTCAAAGCATACAAACAGGGACAACAGACAATCGTTTAATCAATATATTTCACATCCTCACCAAAAAGACGCATATTCAGCCAGAAATCATTGCATATATCAAACCACAAAAGACAGAAAAACCTACAGAAACCAAAACAAGATATATTTGTGCTGTCTGATAAAAACATAGTGAATAGTGAAACCTGCCTGCGGTAGGCAGGAATGATTGAAATTTTTGATTAATAAAACAATAAATAGTAATTTTCCTACGTTTTTAGTTTTTCACTTTTAGTTATTAACTAAAATTGTCATTTTCTCTTGAAAAAGGACTTTACTTTAGTAGTATGATGTCACCTAACTTTTTTTTTATTATTGAAAAAAAGGACTTATGATGAAATTTATCTATGATAGTCTAGAAACTGTCAAAAAATTAAAACATCCTACAAAAAAAGATTTTATCAATCTTACTATTGCTATTTTTGCAGCAATTATCATTGCAGGAGTCTATTTTATCGCTGCAGATACTATTTTTTCTGGTATCTATAAACGATTTTACAGCATCATGAAATAATGCTAAAACTATAAGTGTTTTATCGTTTAATCGTTAATATATGCAAAAAATAGAAACAAATATTTGAGAAATGAAAAGACAGATTGAAGACAATCATTTCAAATGGTATGTGTTGAGTGTTGTTTCTTGACAAGAAGAACTTGTTATAGAAAATCTCAAAGAAAGAGTAAAAAAACAATGACTAGAAGAAACAGTAGAGGACTATATGTCTCCTATAGTAAATGAATCTTCACTAAAAAAATGAGAAAAAATCATCAAGACAAGAAAACTATATCCTGGATATGTGTTTGTAAAATCACATATGAATGACAAAATATGGTATGTTATCAGAAATACTCCTGGAGTAAGACTTATTGTGGGAGCTGAAACACGTCCAATTCCTTTGACTGATGATGAATATGAAAAAATTATAGAACAAATCCAAAAATCACAAGAAAGATCAGAACTCAAAATACCATTCAAAGAAGGTGATGTTGTCTTGCTCAAAACAGGTGACTTCAAATGAATGAAGGGTAGTGTGAGAAATATAGATCCTGAAAAATGAACGGCAGTAGTAAATATCGAAATGTTAGGAAGACTTACGCCAGTAGTTATTGATTTAGACAAAGTTGAGCTCATGAGTTAGTACTATATATCTACAGGACAAATCAATGAAAATTCATTAGTTTCGTCGCTTCTCTGTATGTAAACTTTATTTACTAATCATTAGAATGCATCCAAAAGAGCAAAAAATGTTGAGATATTCGATGGCATTACTCTTTTTAGCGCTATTATTAGTGTATACAGTATGGTACCAAATCCAATGAGAAGAAACAAATCAATCACCGGAACAAAATTCATGAGGTATTCAGATTATGACAGAAAGTGGAGATGTTATCCCAACAATAAGTGAATTTGAGACGGAAAACACCACCGAAGACGACCTTTTCTCATGAGAAAATACACTTCCATTTGCTACAACATGAACAACAAGCACTACATGAACAACAATACTTCCACAAAAAATAGCTACAGGAACAACAAACAAAAATCAGAATATAAAAATGTTGTCTGGAACAAGTATTTATTACGGACAAATACCGCTTATAGAAAAACTTGGAATAAAATATCAATACGCATTGACCGATGAAAAATGAATACGATATATGTATCTTGGTACACCAAGTTATGACTTTGCAAGTATTACTAGAGCGTTAAAAGGAAGTTTATATACATTGGCTACAGAACAAGATATTCTCCAAAACAAATTGTTTGGAAACAAAGTAGTCTTTATAAATCTACCAGAATACAAAGACAAACAAGTATGTATCCTAATATATCTCAATGAAGGAATACGACTTGTACAAATGGAATATTCATTATATCACAAATCCAAAACATATCTAAAATCTTTATTTATTGATTAAAACACACAATGGCAGGAAAAATTACTAACATCCTCAGTTTAGAGGTAATAGCAGGAAAAGCACAACCAGCACCACCACTTGGACCTATGCTTGGTGCAAATGGAGTAAATATTGGACAATTTATCAAAGAGTTTAATGATAAAACAATGGATATCATGAAACAATTTGGTGGAGCAGATGTAAAAGTCAAAGCACAACTCACTATCTATGCAGATAGATCATTTGATCTAAAAATCGGAAGTCCGGTAACATCAAGTCTAATTCTTTGGAAACTCAATCTAAAATCAGGATCAGGAGAACCAAACAAAACAAAAGTCGGGAAACTTACTAGAAAGGACTTGGAAGAAATCGCAGAACTTAAAAAATGAGATATGAATACACAAGACGTAGATATGATAGTAAAATCTATCTCTGGAACAGCAAAAAATATGGGTATTGAAACAGAAAAATAATACCATTAGTGCACTAACCGGGAGAGAATAAATATCATCATGACCGTTTTTATTATTTATAGTACAAGACAAATGGCTAAACATGGAAAAAAGTATCGTGAGATCATCAAATGAATAGATCTTACAAAAGTGTATTCTATCAACGAAGCAATTGCTTTGATCAAAAAGACAGGATATTCAAAATTTGACGGATCAGTAGAAATAGCTGTCAAAACCAATGCAGATGCAAAATATAATGATCAAATGATGAGAGGAACAACAATACTTCCTCATGGTACAGGTAAAACAAAAATCATCGCTGTATTTAGTTCAGAAGAAGCTGAAGCAAAAAAAGCCGGAGCTGATATCGTAGGAACAGATGGTTTGCTTGCTGACATCAAAGCAGGAAAAATAAATTTTGATGTATTGCTTACTACACCAGAACATATTAGAGATTTGGCTCCTGTAGCAAAACAACTCGGACCAAAAGGATTAATGCCATCACCAAAAGCTGGTACAGTAGTTATGAATATCGGACAAGCAGTAGAAGAATTCAAAAAATGAAAAATAGAATTTAAACTCGACAAAACAGGAAATATCAATGCAGGAATAGGAAAAATGTCATTTTCAGATGCTCAAATAGAAGAAAATATAAAATCTTTTATCAAAGCATTAGAAGACAACAAACCTACCGGAGTAAAAGGAAAACTTATCAAAAAAATATATCTTGCGCCTACTATGGGACCTGGAGTACAAATAGAATGTTAATCATACTATAAAATTTCATAAAAAAAATAGACAAGCTTTCACGCAAGTCTGTTTTTTTTTATAACAAAATAGATTATTTTTCATTTGACGAGTAAAAGAGTTTTTGGCATAATAGAAGAAAATGTGTGGCTAAAATAGGGGAAAAGATTAGTAGAGAA